>JBDKSY010000395.1:0-1757 GCA_039680395.1 Anaerolineaceae bacterium
GCATGGAATGGAATATTATCCTTGCCAATAAAGTAATAGGCCTTTGTTGCAGTATCGTGCCACCAGCTTCGCCAGGCGTCTGGCTCGTTTGCAAGCTGGCCCCATTCCAAGGATGCAGAAAGATAGCCAATGACTGCCTCAAACCAGACATACAGGCACTTGCCTTTCATATCATCCAATGGGACAGGGATACCCCAATCAAGGTCTCGGGTAATCGGTCTTCCGTGTAAGTTTTCTGCCTGGATCTGCCCCAGGCTCTGCCGCACCACATTTGGTCGCCAGTAATCCTGGCGTTTTTCCATGAATTCAGTTACTTCATTCTGAAGTTTCGCCAGATCCAGGTAATAATGCTCAGTTTGACGTAATTCGGGTGTGCTTCCATCCACCTTGGATCGTGGGTTGATCAATTTTTCTGCATCCAGCATATTTCCGCATTTATCACATTGATCACTGCGGGCATTTTCGTAACCGCAAATGTAGCACGTACCTTCTACATAACGATCTGGCAAAAAACGTCCCTGGCTGGGAGCATACCATTGAGATTCACTGGCTTTGTATAAATATCCATTCTCTTTCAAAGCCAAAAACATCGCCTGAGAAACCCTGAAATGATTACTGGTATGTGTACAAGTGAAAAGGTCATACGTCAATCCTAACTGTTGGAACAGATCCAGAAAGGATGCATGATATCGTTTGTACACCTCCACCGGCGTGGTGTTTTCAGCATCAGCTCTGACAGTGATTGGTGTCCCATGAGAATCTGAACCTGAGACCATCAATACTTTCCGACCTTTTAGCCTCTGATAACGTGCAAAAATGTCTGCCGGCAAGTAGGCACCAGTGATATTTCCAACATGAATTTCAGCATTTGCGTATGGCCAGGCAACAGCAATTAGAATAGGATCACTCATGGATAACCTCATATTTGCATAAACTCAAGCGAGATTGTATCATGAAAGTATATAGGATAAATAAGTTGCGATAGATGAATAACTTTGTGCCCTTGCGTATTTGAAAGGCGCAGAAACCATTCAGTTGTGATAATATCTATGCAGCACAAATGGATTTTCCCGGGGGATAACCCCAGCAGACGAAACCACCCTGGAGATCATTGTGAAAAATTGGCTTCAAAAATTCAATCATAAATCTCGTACTCCAGCGCAAAGCCTTGTGGAATTTGCGCTGGCATTGCCTATTTTTTTGTTGCTGGTGTTGGGTGTCATCGAGTTTGGACACCTTTTAGCAATTTATAGCTCTGTCTATTCCGCCAGCCGTGAAGCTGCTCGATATGGATCTGCGGTTGGTATCAGCGGATCAGGATCTCCGTATTATCAGGATTGTGCTGGCATCAAGGCTGCTGCTCTCAGGGTAGGTTTTTTTGCAGGAATTGAAGCAAGTCAGGTAGATATTCGTTATGACAATGGCCCCAATGATGATATTCCCTGGGATACCCTGGCTACTTGCCCTAATACAGTAGTTTTAAGTGATCGCATCGTGGTAAGAGTTACCGCAGATTATGCTCCCATCATTCCTTTCCTTGGGATACCTTCATTTCCAATCGTTTCAACGGCTGCACGCACACTTGTGATTGATGTAGATGTAATGGGTACCCCTTTACCAAGCCCAACACCACGACCAACCCGTACACCCACGCCTACCATCACACCCACGGAAACCAGCACCATTACTCCCGGACCTAGCCCAACACCTACTGATACACCTACTGTGACTCAGACTTTCACCCCCACTATTACCTA
>JBDKSY010000396.1:0-1721 GCA_039680395.1 Anaerolineaceae bacterium
GGCTAACACAAATGACGGTCTATGGGATTTGAACCTGGAATCCGGTGAATTGAAAATGAATGAAAATGCAATGCACATGCTGGGCTTTACGAAATTAACGGTCAAGATACCCATCGAAAAATTGCAAAATGCGATGGACTTTTTTGATACATTTCCTGCCATCCATCCTCAGGATGTGGATGCCGTCCAAAAGGGATTGATCTCATGTATTCAAGGGGAGCAAGCGGAATGTGATTTTGATTATCGAGTCATGGGAGAAGACAGAGAATTTCACTGGGTATCAGGGCATGGCAAAGTTGTTCAAAAAACCGAAAGTGGGAAGGCGTTAAATATCTCAGGTAACGCGGTGGATATAGACCGGCAAAAGCTGGCTGAAGCTGCTTTGAACATTTGCGAATCACGATATCGCTATTTGCTCGAAAAACAAACTCAGGCAGTGGTTCTGATTGACAATACCGGCCGGATCATCTATGCCAATCCAGCAACCGAGAAACTTTTCGGTGTGAATCTGGATTCGCTGTCAAGAAAGATCATCACTGAATGTATTGATGAAAGCGAAGTATCACGGTTGGAGAACGGATCGGGGAAGAAGATTCAGGCAATGGAAGGAGTCTTCGAGCTTGAGATCATCTGTGCTGATTCCAGTCAAAAACGTCTTCATGTTGCAGCTTCTCCTTGCCACAGCGCTCAGGAGCAATTACTCGGAACAGTCTGGACTATTCGTGATGCCACACAGAAAGCGGAAGCGCCAGAGCCTTATAATAAAATGTTGGATCCTCTAACAGGCCTGAATAGCCGCGATTATTTCGATAACGAAATTGATCAACTTGAAATGAAACAGGTCAGCCCGGTGAGTTTTCTGGTGCTCGATCTTGACCAGTTCAAACTGGTTAATGAAACCCTGGGTACTGAAGCGGGCGATGACCTCTTGAAGGCTATGGCTCATGTCTTGCAAAATTCGTTGAGAAAGAGCGACACCATTGCACGGATCGAAAATGATCAATTCGCCATCATTTTACCGGGAGTTGACCCCGAAATCCTGCAGGAAGTGATGACCCGCATCGAAGCAAATACCGAGTATGCAAACGAGATTTCCGACAAGAAATTCCTGATCAAGTTTTCGATGGGTGGTGACACGAATTTCACCGGACAGGGATTGCGATCTACGATTGATAAAGCCAGTGCTGATATGTTCCATGAAAAACGCTTGAAGCAGAAGCGGATCTAGAAAAGTGCAACCTTTCCTCACCCTTTCCGTATATTAAGGTGAGGTAAATATGACTGAAACAAATAAGAAACGTGGTGTTCCCTGGTTTTTATGGCCCTTCTGGGCTATCTGGCGGCTGGTGGTTATTATCATTGAGCTGACAGGCAGAGTGGTTGGGGCATTGATCGGCTTGGCGTTGCTTATTGTAGGTGTGGTTGTCAGCCTGACGGTTGTAGGCGCTATCGTAGGCATTCCGATCATCATTTTTGGGCTTCTATTGATCATCCGCTGCCTGTTCTAAATACCAAAATTCTTCATCTCTTATTGATGATCCAGGGCGATAGCCATGCTGGCGTAATGTCGGGCATGGCTAAAATTTTGCCTCTGCAGTTTTTCGCTTGAAATATTCGCAGGCTTTATAATTGGAACATGGAACTCACAAGCCACTGTACCTTTCCCGAAGCTCTTTGCGAAGAGTGGAATACATTATTAGAAAAAAGCATAACCCAGGTTC
>JBDKSY010000397.1:0-5504 GCA_039680395.1 Anaerolineaceae bacterium
TTACTTTTGGTTCATAGACACGTTCCAGTATCTGGTTCTCTTTGTTCCGAATAAAACAAGCCACATGTTCGATACAGTCAACACCACCTTCAACAGCATTGACAAAACCTTTTGTGGTCAAGCAGTGAGCAAACACGGGTAATCCCAGGTGTGCAGCTTCTTGCGTTACCGCCTGGATTTGCTCAATGGTATAGCTTGTTCTATCAGCACCAGAACCAGGTGTCAGTTGACCTCCCGTAACAACAATCTTGATCGCACCACAACCTCTTTTTTGGTGGAGTCTCACTGAACGGATCAACTCATCAACCGTATCAACCTCGCCACCCATAAAGTGCATGTGCCCACCGGTAACGGTTAAAGGCGGTCCAGCCAATTGCAATCGTGGAAGTTGGATAATTTCATGGGCAAGTGCATCCTGGAGATTGAGAAGATCCCAGGTACTTCCGGCATCGCGAACAGTTGTAACACCTGATCGTAATAAGGAATTTGCTCTTTCTGCTGCACCTAAGAAACGAACTCTCTCATTTGCCCCTAAATAGACAGGGAGGGGATTATTCGAAGCATCAAACTCAAGGTGCACATGAGTATTGAAAAGGCCAGGGAATAAATAGCAAGATGATAGATCTAATTGCTGCGCATTCGGATATTCTTTTTGCAGAGTTTCGAAAGTTCCAATTTTCTCAATTTTGTCACCTGAAATCAGCAAACCATTGTCAGAACGGATTGAATGCTTTTTACTATCGTAAATACCTTTTGAATGAATTAATAATACAGATCCTTCAGATGTATTAATCATTTGCATTTCCTTTCAAACGTTTAGGGTCAAGGACTTCTCGTAACCCGTCCCCTATCAAATTTAAAGCTAACACCGTCAACATAATCGCCAATCCGGGGAACATGACTGTCCAGGGAGCCTCATGTAATAATGTTGTTGCATCACTGAGGATATTGCCCCAACTGGCGTCGGGGGGCTGAACGCCCACACCAACAAAACTGATCCCTGCTTCAGCAAGGATTGCATAAGCAAAGAGAAATGTTTCTTGAACAATTAATACCGGTAAAGTACCAGGCAAAATATGTTTGAATAAGATCGTGATCGGTTTTACACCGATTGCTTGAGCTGCTTCAACATATGTTTCTTCACGAAGAGTTAGGATCGAGCTGCGCAGTATACGTACCGTACGAGGTACATAGGCGATCGTTAATGCAATGCTCACTCCTTCAATGCTGTTTGAGAAAACAGCCGTCAAAGCGATGGCAAGGAGCAGCGAAGGAAAAGACATCATGACATCCATCAAACGCATGACGATCATGTCGAATTTATCGTTGTATCCAGCTAAGAGTGCGATCAGGACACCTAATACTGTTGTGCCAAGCATGACCTCCAAACCAATAGCAATACTGATCCTCCCTCCTGTGGCAACACGGGTGAACAGATCACGTCCAAAGCTATCTGTGCCCATTATATGTGTCACAGATGGGGATTGAAGCATGCTTTCATAATTGATCTTATTGGGGTCAGTATGACTGAATATTGGCACAGATAGAACCACAATAAGAATGATGAATAATACGATCACCCCAATCATCATGGAGTAATTCTTCGAACAACGTTTTAAAAAGTTCTTTTTTGACTTCATCTTATTCATAGACCTTATTTCTTGGTTTCAAATCGAACACGTGGATCTACGAAAGTATAGAGAATATCTATAACTAGATTGACGATCAGGATCGCTGCCGCAACGAAAAGGAGTGCTCCCTGAACAACAGGAAAGTCGAATTTTCTGATCGAAGAAATGATCAATGCACCTGCTCCAGGGATCCTGAAAAGGGATTCAGTGATGAATGCACCACCCAGCAATAAGGCGTAGATCATTCCGATTGCAGTCAAAATTGGTAAGAATGCATTCTTGAGTGCATGTTTGAGTACGATCATTATTTCAGATTGGCCTTTTGCCCTTGCGGTAACAATGTAATCTTGATTCATGATCTCAAGCATGCTTGAACGCATAAGACGCGCGATGTATGCTGATTGCCCAAGACCAAAAGCCATGGCTGGCAAGACCATATGCCTTGCCCATTTAACAAAATCTTCGGTTATTGGCGTATATCCGCTGGAAGGGAACCATTTAAAATTTAATGCAAAAACAAACATGAGAATTAAGCCAAGGAAGAATTCTGGAGTAGAAACACCAATGAGAGAGATTCCCATAATGGAAGTATCAAGAATTGAATTTGGTTTTAATGCTGCGAGAATCCCTAGTGGTATACCCACGATCACAGCGACTATCAATGATGAAGTGGCAAGACTTAATGTGACCGGTATACGTGCTTTGATCGTATCCAGCACGCTACGCCCTAAGAAATAAGAATCTCCCAGGTCTCCCTGGAGCATATGGATGAACCAATCTCCCAGACGTTCCAAAAAACTGCGATTCAGACCCATTCTCTCACGGATAAGGTTGATATCTCCAACACTATCGTTCCCTTTGGCAATTGCAGCAGGATCTCCGGGAATGATATTGACGATACAAAAAATTACTATCGCCACCATGAGAAAAGTTGGGATCATGATCAGAATTCTTTTCAAAATATATCGAAACACAGGTCTTTCCTTTCAGCACGGCTGATAATAAAGAAAATGGATCTTGCCGCTTTACTCACGGCAAGATCCGTTACAAATTAATTACTTTTCGTACACATTCCAGAAGCGAGGCAGATAGAACGAGGTATATCCATCGTATTTACTGTTGATTGCTTCCAATTCGAAAGAATCACCAATCTTGATGATCGCTACATCGTCCCAGACGAGTTTCTGGATCTGTTCCCAAATGGCTTTACGGCCTTCGTTGGTGTTACCCATTCCAACCTGTTTCATGAGGTCATCCATTTCTGGATTATTGTAGCCATAAGCACCAGCAGCGGCTGAGTTCAGGCTTGAGTTAAGTTGGGTTGGGGCTAAACGAGGAGACAAACCTGTCTGATTAATGTTCCAGCCTTCCAAAGACTGTGCCTTGGAGATCTGAGATGACCAATCAGAGAATTCGAGTTCTACGTTGATGCCAGCAGCCTGTAATTGCTCAGAGACAGAGAGGCATGCTTTGTACATAAAATCGAAATCTTTGTTGCACAGGTAGGTTACAGTTTCGCCATTGTAGCCAGCGGCTGCGAGAAGTTCATCAACTTTGGCCTGATCAGGCTTGTTGTAGATATCTTCGCTACCAGCAGTGGTGTAATAGAACTGCTCTGGGGTGTAAATGCTGGGATCCAGGCGATAGAATTCAGTGTTGCCTGAAGAAACAGCTACCAGGACCTTTTCCATATCTAATGCATAAACAAGGGCTTTGCGGAAGTTCAGGTCAGAGGTTGGGAAATTCTTATGATTGAGCTCAAGGGTGACACTCCAGCGGGGTTTGACAATGCTGGCATACAGATCGGAATTATCGGCAATACGATCATAAGAAGTGTTAGGAATTGATTCTGCATAATCGAATTCACCAGTTTCCAGGCCAGCCATACGGGCTTCGGCTTCGGCTACTGGGAGAAGATTAATGGTTTTGAAGTAAGGAACACGGAATCCACCGAGACCAGTTGCTTCTGTGTATCGAGTATCTGGAGCATAATCTTCAAATCGTTCGAGTTGAACGTGGACATCCGGAACCCATTCGATGAGTTTGTATGGGCCAGTTCCAATAATGTCAGCACCCTGAAGTTCTGTGCCCATATTGCGTTCTGCAACTTCCTTTGGCAGCATTACAACACGCTGTGGGAAAGCGAGAACTGATGGCAGATCGAAGGCAGATGCTAATGTGAATTTGATCTCATAATCACTGATGATATCCATGGCGGTAATGTCATCAAGGGTTTTACCGTACTGGACATTGGTCTTGTAGCGTTCAATGGATGCAATAACGTCTTCTGCTGTGAAATCGCTACCATCATGGAATTTGATGCCCTGGCGCAAGACTATATCATATGTTAAACCATCATCTGACATAGTATAGGTGTCAACCAGTTGGGGCATGACTGCAAAGTTATCATCAAAAGTGAACAAGGTTTCGAAGATATAAACAGAAACCTGGCGGGTATGGGTGTTGGTTGAATAACCTTCATCCAAAGATTGTGGGCCTGCAGTCAAAGCAGCATTGAAAACTGCATCAGACAGTTCATAAGCTGGAGCTGCAGCTTCTTCAGTTGCCTCACCAGTTGCGGCAACTGCCTCGGTAGCAACAGCTTCGGTAGCCTCGGTCACTGGGGCTTCAGTCGCTTTTGGCGAGCAGCCCGCTGCACAGATGGTTACTGCTAAAACAAGCAATAACATTACAACTTTCTTCATTTCTTACTCCTTTTAAAAATAATTTTTCTGAATGGTTTCATTGTTAAAATCCCTTTTCAATCTCAAATTCCATTAATTTCGATAGCTCATTGATGACCAATGAGGCTATCTGACCTCCTTTCTCTTGACTTCCAAGATGGGCTTGTCCTATATTGCCCTTAGGTGAATATTCATTAAAAGGTTTGTATATGTACACTTTATTAGAAGCGAACATATCGGGATGATGCCATTCGTTTCCTGTGGCAGGTGGGCGCTCATCAATCCTCTCGGCTTTTACAAGGTCTGGACGGAAAAAGAGCATCAAAGATGTTTCCAATTCACCCGCATGCCCCATTCCACCTGGCTCTGAATCTCTTATTTCCCCAATTTTGCTGGCGATCAGATCCCAATATCGAACAAGAACTGCTCTCTTTCCCAGGCGGCTTCCAATTTCATTGACCACTGCCTGAAGACAGGTTTGATTGCCTCCATGAGAATTAAGGATCATCAGGTGTTTGGCACCATTTTCATAAGCGCAGGTACAGATATCCATCAGGTAATTTATCATCGTGTTCTGACTGAGGGTGATATAACCTGGAAATGCTCGATGATGGGGTGAAAAACCTGTGCGAACAGGTGGTAGCATTAGAACCGAACAACGAGCTAACTGAGCTGCCGCCTCCCCAAGATTCTCACCGATAAAACTATCCGTTCCCAGCGGGAGATAATCGCTGTGTTGCTCAGTAGAACCAACGCAGAGCAGTACCAATGAATTCGATACATCAATATCAACCGAGGGTGTTTCATTCCATCTAATCAGCATGTTACATTCACCTGTTTCAGCCTTTTATCCTGATGGTTGAAAGCGCTTGCGCACTTTTCCATCAGGCTGGATAAACTAAACATAATTCGTTGACCCCTAACGATTCTTGCCAAAAATCGGTAATGATCAAAACCTGTTTCTGTTTATGCTTTTACTTTTCCTTCTACTTCTTATGCTCTATCTTTTCACATTTGACTGGTATGGTCTTTTCCTTTATCAGTGATGATCCTAAGGTGTGTACCAATTGGAAATTGCGATCACCATACCAGGTTTTATTTTATTTTTTCGTGTCGTAAACCAGTTCGATAAATAACGTGTTCCGAATCCTCAGATTAACCAAACTCCTCATTTTATATAGCCATGGTC
>JBDKSY010000398.1:0-7277 GCA_039680395.1 Anaerolineaceae bacterium
GATTTTGGTCAGGTGATTGCCAATGGTGGGATTGCAGGTTTATTTGTTATTGCTCACCTTATTTTCCCAGAGAGCACGCTGCCCTGGTTTGGCTACGCGGCCACATTGGCTGCAGCAAATGCAGATACATGGGCTACTGAACTGGGTGTATTAAGTAAAAACGAACCCCATCTGATCACATCGGGCAAAGTGGTAGAGCGCGGAACATCTGGCGGCGTAACCTGGTTTGGCACCAGTGCAGCTTTTGCAGGCGCCGCTTTCATTGCTCTTCTGGCAGTTCTTTTCTGGCCAGGCGGATTTTTTATTGTGAGTTTAATAACCGCAGTAGTGTATTTCTTTGTGATCGCTATTGCCGGTCTGGTGGGCAGCCTGATAGACAGCCTGTTGGGAGCCACATTACAGGCCATTTATTGTTGCCCTGCCTGTCAAAAAGAAACCGAACGTCACCCTCTTCACACCTGCAATACGCCCACCAACCAGATTCGTGGATTGCGATGGTTGAACAATGACTGGGTGAATATCACCTGTACAATAACAGGCGCAATACTCGCCTGTGTTCTTGGGTTGAGTCTTTCTTCCACTGGCTTGTTTTCAACCAGCCAGGCAGTAGAAGGAGGTGTTTCTATGTCTGACCTTCAAATCTCCATCCCTGCATTCTCTGAAGGCAAAACAATCCCTGTAAAGTTTACTTGCACCGGAGAGAACCTTTCTCCCGCTCTCTCATGGATTAAAACACCCGCTGGTACGAAAAGTCTGGCGCTGGTACTGGATGATCCAGACGCGCCAGGAGGTCTCTTTGTTCATTGGGTGATCTACAATCTACCCCCGGAATTAACAGAACTTATCGAAGGGTCTGGAACACCAGGGCCAGTGTGGGGCACTCCAGGGAAAAACAGCTATGGTCACAGTAAATACGATGGCCCCTGCCCACCACCAGGAAAAGCACACCGTTATTACTTCACACTTTATGCAACCGATCTTGAGCCCACTCTGGCAGCCGGCATGAATGCATCACAACTACGACAGCAGTTGAAAGGACATATCCTTGGTCAGGCAAGCTGGATGGGAACTTATCAGCGCTGATCACATCCAGGGTTCAGGATACAGCGCATTCAGGTAACGGCCGCGGAACTGTTCTACCACCTTCAGTAAGTCAGGCTTTAATCGCCGGATCACTTCTTCCACTATGGGTTGTGGAACCCCAGCGTAATATGCTTCAGCTACACTTCCGGCGATACATGCCAGAGTATCTGCGTCGCCACCCAGGGATATTGCTTTCCGCAAGGTGTCTTCATAATCCGACGCATCGAAGAAGGCGATCAACGCTTCTGGCACTGTCTGCTGGCAGGTTTCATTAAATGTGTAACCTGGCCGTATACTATCTACAGTCCGGCTGAGATCATACTGAAACCGTTCAGTGATAGCATCACGGATTTCTTCTTTTACCATGCCCTGCCGGGCGAAAAGGATTGCCAGAGCAGTTGCCTGCGCTCCTTTGATCCCTTCTGGATGATCATGGGTAGGCGCAGCACTTTTTCCAGCTTCTGCCAGTACTTCATCTATCGTGTTGAATGCCCATCCCACGGCGCTGACGCGCATGGCTGACCCGTTGCCAAAGCTGTTATATGGCGCAGGTTGATCACTGGCTAGCCATTTTCTGAACATGCCGCCATACCCCGCATGTGGATACAGGTGACCATATTTTTGGTATGTTTCTTGATAGCTCGACTGCTGCATGATCGCCTCAGCAGCCGCAATCGTCATCACCGAATCATCTGTAAAGAATGCATTTGGAGTGAATAAATTAATATCCTCACGTTTTTGTGGGTGAAATTCGTATACTGATCCTGCAATGTCTCCAGCAATTGCTCCTATCACGTTTACCCTCCTGTAAAAACACGATCAGAATTCTTTATTGATTTATGACCAAAGAATAATTCCACAGCTTGCTCAACCAGGGTTCTGGAACACTCTGAATTCCAATTCGGGGCGCCACTCTGATGGAATCTGCCGTGAAGAGATCACCGTCTTCTATCCACAGTCCCGATTCTTGCGAACAAAGATCCACACTATTTAAATTGCCGTCTATTGCCAGTGCCTGGGTAAGCTTCGCCGGCCCGTTACACCATAATGCTTCCTTAACCTTCCCCCGCCTTTGAGCAATTTGCTCCAACCCTTCTGCCGGTTGGATGGCGCGGATCAATACAGCTGCCGGGTAACCTTCTTCCCCGCAAACACAGTTCAACATCCAATGCATCCCATATGTAAAATACACATAAGCTCTGCCAGCAGGACCATACATTACCCTGGTGCGGGGTGTCATTCCCACCCTTGCATGGCAAGCCTGGTCTTCTTCCCCCCGATAGGCTTCTGTTTCAATGATCACACCAGAGATGCGCACGCCATCAATACACCGCACTAACCGTTTTCCTAATAACTGCGGCGCAACTTCCAGTACCTCGCGGTGAAAAAATGAAGGTTTCAGAATTTCAGACATTCGATGAATTATGATCCCGATGTTTTAGCATGCAGTCGAGGGTCACATTCAAATGTCAACTGCATCCCTTCTTCCAAAGAAACCATTGGGTTGTACCTCAAGAGGTTCTTTGCCTTTGAAATATCTGCACATAACCTGGCAGGTCCTCCCTCTTTTAAAGGATTATGAACCGTTTGAGGTTTTCCACCTGTGATCCGTTGGGCCAGGGTAGAAATTTCTGCCACAGTGGTTTCTACACCGCTCCCGATATTGATGATTTCAAGATTTGCTTCTGGAGCAGTGGCTGCAGAGACCATCGCATTGACAACATCATCTACATACACATAATCCCGCGTTTGATCACCTTCCCCATTGATCACCACTGTTCCACCCTGGGCAGATTGGCGCAAAAAATTAGGAATGACCGGTGCATGCACTGGCGGTAAATGCTGCCCAGGGCCGTACGCGTTGAATACTCGTAGGCAGGTGGTTTCAATTTTCCACAATGCTCCAATGGTTCGTACATAAAATTCTGCGGCCAGTTTCGATACCGCATAGGGTGATCGAGGGTTAGGTTTGGCAGTTTCTGCCACTGGCTGGATGGTTTGATCCCCATAGATGGCTCCCGAAGAGATGAAGACAACTCTTTTCACCCCAACATCACGCATGGCTTCCATCAATGTTACCGTTCCACCTACATTTACAAGGTTATATTCTCTGGGATAAAGAACCGATTCTGGAACCAACACTCTTGCAGCTAGGTGATAAACGCAATCAATATTTTGTAGGAGTGTCCACAACCCCGGGCGATCATTTACGTCGGCACGAGTGAAGAGTACATCCGGAGAAAGAACGGCGGCATCCCCTGTAGAAAGGTCATCCATCCCACGAACGGAATGTCCTTCAGTGACCAGCCGGTTAGCCAGAGCTGACCCTAAAAAGCCTGCTGCACCCGTGATCAGGAATCGCATGGTTATAACTTCGCTCCACAATACCGGCAGAATTTTGCCTGTGCCGGTATCTGCTGCCCGCAATAAGGGCAAGGTTTGCCGGCAGGTACTCCTACACCTGGGCTTAAGAATCCCTGGGCAGCCTGCTGTGCAGCAGCCAGTTCAGCCTGATGCATTGCCCCAGCACGTGCTCCCGAAAGAGCAACATTCGCCTGGAACAGTTCTTGTGCTTCGTTGGATTGCAGATCAACACCCACCGGGCGTACACGTTCTTCGCGGAGTTTATTGATCTCTTCGCGGAAGAAACCGATCCATTGCTCCGCTTCGCTGGTATGATTCAATGCAAGTAATGAACGCGGACCATCCAAAGTGGGTACTTCACTGATGATCTCGGCAGCAAAGAATCTGGTGGTGAAATCAGACCGAACAGCAATTGAACTGGCTTCAACAGCATCCTGCATCCCTTTTCCTACACGAACTTCTGCCCGAGACAGGGTTCCTACGATATCCATCAGGATCGCCGTGGATCGAAAACGAGCAGATTTGAATAAGGCTTCGGCGCTTTTGATCAGACGATCACCACTATTGGATGCTGCAGTTGCCAGAAGGAACATGGCAAAGAACCTTACCAGGTAGGCAGGAGCTATTCCGCTGCCTGTAAACCAGACATCCCCCGGCAGCATGAAGAACAGGAAGATTGTCACGCCGATCAAATAGAAAAACCACCCAGATACTGCAAGCACATAACCACCTACTTGCGAACCCGAACTGATGGGTTGAGGTTGCTGCTCGACAAACGCAAAACCCTTAAATTGACCCACATTTCCTACTGAAGCTGAAGCCTCTTCTCGCATATCATGGTCACTGCGGTTTATGAAACCCTGCCAGCGTAAAGGTAATGCCAGGTCTGGAATACGCGTGATCAATTGGGCTGGATGACCAAATCCGCGGTAATACTCTGTGCCTTCAGCACAAACCGTGTTCGGCTGCTGATGTGGTACCACCATAAAACCGGTGGCGTAATCCAGAACGATAAGAACAACCATCAGCGCAATATAGAAAATGAAGGGAACAATTGGAAGTTGTACATCCAGGTTTGCATTGGCGACGATCACACCAATTGCAAAAATAATCCCAAATACCAGCCCTGTGATATGCCCGCCAATTCCTCTGGTTGATTTCTGTACCACCGACCGTTCTACAGGTGACATAAAAAGTGTATTCGGTCCATACATAGCTCGCATTCCACCGGCAGTATTGAATTGATAGGTGGAAATAACACGGTTGGTGAAAGCATTGTATACATCTACTTTATTGCCAAAATCACGGGGGATATTGGCCGCCATAACTGGTGCGACCAATTCACGTATGCCGGTACCGATACGCACAAGCGCAATGATGAAAAGAGAGATCGTCATGATCGCCAGGAAGATCAGATAGAAAACCTGCAGAGGGTACATTTGCTCGACTACCGGGCGTACATGACCGTAATTGATAAAAGAAGAAATAATAACAAGGAGTAAAAGCAGAAAACCGCCTGCAACGGTAAGCCCGGCATACAACACAGGCGGTCGGCGGATATTTAGCCGCTGTGATCCGTATTGAAACTGATTTGCCATAGTTCCTCCAACGGTTGAAAATTCGATTTTCGATATTGTAGCACGTTTCGGATATTCACCTTGGTTTGGCAAACCTTATCGTAATATCAAAACGAGTTGTTGTAAAATATTATTATTACTAATTCGATAAGGAGATAAGGTATGGCTAAAACACACGATGATTTAATGGATGCGTTTGCAGGAGAAAGCCAGGCAAACCGCAAGTATCTTGCCTTTGCGAAAAAAGCGGAAGAAGAAGGCTTTACCCAGATTGCCCACTTATTTCGCACAGTTGCACATGCTGAGACAATTCATGCGCTCAGTCATTTTAAAGTCGCCGGTAAGGTGAATTCAACGGCCGAAAATTTAAAATCGGCCATAGAAGGTGAAACCTATGAATTTACCACCATGTATCCAGAATTCATCGCAGATGCAGAAGCAGAAAGCGAAGCTCGAGCGATAAAAAGCTTTACCAACGCCATGGAAGTGGAAAAAGTGCATGAAGCGCTTTACCGTGAAGCATTGGAAAACATTGGCAAATCCAGCGAACCTTACGATTATTATATTTGCCCTGTTTGCGGATATATACACCCCAGAAATGCTCCTGAAAAATGTCCGGTCTGTAGCACCGTAGGGACTCGTTTTGAAGTTATTCCCTGATCTATTGATCTCTTGATCTAAAAATTGACATATTAATGGTAGTTCCCCTTCTATAAAAATATGGAAGGGGTTTACCTTTTTTAGTACTGGATCTATTTTCCTGTGCTTTCAGTAAACTATACCAAAATGAAGGATATTCTTTTCCGCCACTTGGCTGATTGACTCTCAACTAAATTTTATCTACTATGATATTTGCGCCGAATATATTTATTACCAACAACCGGGCAGCCCCTGTGAGACGCACGGGATAATTTCCCAATCAATGAAATCTCTTTCCACAATTTAAGAGGAGGTATCATGAACAGCCATTTAAGATTTGGGCTTATGGTTTCGTTTGTAGTAATTCTTTCGCTATTATTTTCGGCTGTAACTCCAGGTGTAGTATTTGCAGAAGGTGAAGCACCTGAATCACCGCCCTTAACTGAACCGCCTGAAGAAGGGCAACCTGCTCAGGATGTTTCTTCTGCGGTTGAAGATCTTGCTGAGCAAAATGCCGTGGTGGTGCAGGATGGGAATGTGCTGCCTATGGCAGCTCAGAGCACTCTCGATGTTATCTGTGAACCTGACCCATGGTTCTATGGTGCTCTTTGCCCAGGCGGGAAATGTGCTGGCGCTTATGGCTACACAACTGTTAATCTGGCACTGGCAGATTGGGCATCCAGGAAGGGATATGGCATGATCTTCCTGGAAGGGGGAAATGTTTACAATGAAAATGTAACCATTGATGGCACACAACCTGGTATGCTGACATTAAAGGGTCTGGTAATTGATAACAGTTTAGTCACTACCGCACCAGTTATCAATGGTCAGTTGACTGTCACTGGGTTAAAAAGCGGGTTTACCCTGCAGGGCATCACCATTAACGCAAATGTCGCTGATCCTACCAACGTTGCAGGAGCAGTCTATATCCATGACAACATTGGTCTGATCAAATTAACCGACGTAACCGTCAGGAATAGCAACAGCCAGGGTGGTGGAATCGCCATAGAGAATTTTGGTGCGGTGGAACTACTGCGGGTTGACTCCAGTGATAATGGAACTTATGGTGCTTATGTTCACAACAGCATCAATCCGTTTGCAGAAAATCTGAGTACGGGCACCGTAAAGATAACGAACAGTTCCTTCAACTTCAATGGAGCAGGTGGCAGTGGGCCTTTTACTGGGCTCGAAATCTATTCCGGCGGCTCCATTACCCTGAACGGCATTTCTGGTACAGAGAATAATGGTGAAGGCCTGGATATCCTCGGCAAAACAGTGGCAACAATCAAAAATAGCGTATTCTCTCTTAATACGGTTGACCCAGATAACAACGAGTGGGGATATGGTATTTACACCTATTCACAGAACCAGGCAGCTTTTGTCATTGATAATGTCAGCGCCTCATACAATGAGAACGATGGGCTGTTCTTAACCACGCCAGGGAATATTACCATCAGCAACTTGCAGGCCGTAGCCAATGGCGATACCGGCCTTCGCATCCAGGCTTTGGATGATAATCTTACTTCTGGCAAGGGCGGCAAAAATGTGATTTTAACTGACAGCATGCTGAACAGCAATGGATATACCAATGTGCTGGTATTCGCAGATGGCGCT
>JBDKSY010000399.1:0-3630 GCA_039680395.1 Anaerolineaceae bacterium
AGACCAGGGCAGACCTGTATCAAAAAGTAGAGAAGGCGATTTGCGCTATTCACAGCTACGATGTTCCAGAGATCATTCAGATACCAATCACTCAAGGGTTGGAAAAGTATCTTGGGTGGATCACATCTACCACAATTCCAACCCCTGAGAAAATTCCTTGAAAAAGTTATGTATCTCGAAAAAATACTTTTCCTGTAAAATTAGAAATTAACCATCTTCCTTGCCTTCTTCATGAATCCTTATACAATATAACAATATTGCGAGGATTATCTTCATCATTGTGAAAAGTCTCGAGATGAAGAATTTGGATAACAGTAGTTTCTCGCAAGATGTGTGATAACAAGTGGTATCTGGTTTACCGAACAGTGCACGAAGACCTGTCGAATTTATTCATTGGAGTTTTTTTTCGTGGCCCTAAATTGGATGGACGTAACACAACTTTCTTTTAATTCTCTTTTATTGCTTGAAGAAGTACAGTTGAGCTGGTTGCCCGGTTGGCTCAATAATGAATACCTGCATATTGCTCTCATCGCAAACCCTCATGTGGAATGGTACTTCCGGCATAAGTGCCCTCAACTGAACGATTGGCTGGATGTTGTATTGCAGGATGGAACAAGCAAAGATTTAACCAGAGAAGAAATCCGTAACGCAGAAGTACAGATCATGAAGTCCATGGAAGATCTGTTGGTGTACGTTACCAACCCTGCGGTGTATGATACTTTGCCCTTTACAACCTGGGATGATCAGGCATTACTTGAATTGGCTGATTTCAAAGGAAAAACGGTCATTGATGTTGGAGCCGGAACAGGTAGGTTGTCGTTCGCTGTTGCTCCTCTGGCAAAAACGGTATATGCTGTCGAGCCGGTTGCAAACTTGCGAAAATTGATCCGCGCAAAAGCAGATCAGCGCAAGCACCAGAACGTTTACGCAGTAGATGGATTGATCACCTCGATCCCCTTCTCGACAGACTTTGCCGATATCCTTTTAGGGGGACATGTTTTTGGTGATCTGCTGGAAGCTGAATATGCTGAGATTTCTCGTGTGGTAAAACCCGGTGGAAAGATCATTCTCTTTCCTGGTAATACCGATAAAGATAATGCAGAGCACGCATTTCTGGTGGCACATGGATTTCAATGGTCACGTTTTGAAGAACCGCAGAGTGGATTGGTAAGAATTTACTGGAAAGCAACAGCATAGAAACACGGTGTAGATGAACAAGGAGAGCACATGCCTGCACAATTATTGCCAACTCAGCAACAAACATTAATGGTTTTTCTTTCTGGGCCCCGACGGCTTGAAGAAGAAGTATCAGGCTTGACCGAAGATGAGTTAAATTTCAACCTCGAACCCGGTTCATGGTCAATCCGCCAGATCGTCCATCATGTAGCAGATGATGGGGATGTTTGGTGTATGGCGTTCAAGAAAGCGCTGGCTACACCAGGAGCACCACTTCGATTTGAGGGTTTTCCAGGGAATGAACCATGGGCTGATGGTTTGTCTTTTGACCAGCGCCCGATATTACCAGCGCTCAATCTTATTCGAGTGCATGCTGAAATGATGGCTGAATTGGCTGCTTTCTATGCAAATTCCTGGGGACAGTGTGTGGGGATCGTTGATGAATCAGGGAAGGTAGTGCAAGAGGTTAGTGCAGGTCAGATCCTCGACATGCTGGGAGAGCATCTGCAGGAGCACCTGTTGACCATTCAGAAAATTAAGCAAACACACCTTATCAGCAATCCTGATCAGGCAAAACCCGGTTTGACTTTCCGTTTTCAAGATGCTCTTTGCCTTGCATACCATCTTCATGGCGAAACTTACCGGAAATCAACCGCCATTCCAACCATGGCGCATTTGCTTTCTGTTTGCGGCCTGGTAATGTACGATGGTGGATGTGAAGATGAGAATATTGCTGCCTTGCTGCATGATGCGCTGGAAGATGCACCCGAAAAGATTTCTCCAGAGGTGATCAAGGAGCGTTTTGGTGAAAAGGTTCTGAATATCATCCGGATATCTTCGGATACTTCAGAGAGCTATACTGGTGGGCAAAAAGAACCCTGGCGCGTGCGTAAAGAACGGTATATTGAGCATGTGAAAAAGACCGACCCATCCTTACTGCGAGTGACCGTAGCGGATAAAGTGGATAACGCTCAGGCGATCCTGCGAGACCTTAAGGAAGATGGCGCAAAAGTCTGGGAGCGCCTTAATGCTGGCAGAGAGGATCAGCTCTGGTACTACCAAAGCACGCTTGAAGCTTACAAAGCAGCAGGTTTCCAGGGGCATCTTCTTGAGGAACTAAAAGAACTGGTTGCGCAGCTTGTTGCATCATAGAGGTTGTATTCCAGACAGATATTTTTCTATATTTCCAAAGAACATATGGATTATAAGATATCGCTCCATCTGATGAGCCAGGCGCGATAATCAAATTGCATCTCCTGATGAGATCACCCATCATGAGGATAAAATGTTTCCTCCGGGATTCAAGATCACCACTGACCTGCTCTGGAAAGGGGCGTTTGCGTTCGCCGCCATTGATCTATTCTTTGTGCCTTTACTGGCATGGTTGGTCAAACCTGCCAGGCTGGTGCGGCTCAAATGGAACCTGGTTATCGTAAGCGCCATTTTCTGGTTTGCCTTGTGGGCTTCGATGCTTGCCATTTTCTGGGAAACCGTGTACCAGTATGTATTTCCAGCATGGGCTTCCCATATCATTCCGCTTGCTGATGGGGTGTTATCAGCCGGGATCACTCTTCTCTTCTGGTGGATCGCCAGTCATGCTCACCACTTCAGCTCAGCAATATTTTGCCTGCTGGGTGGTGTATGGGGATTGCTTTCGCATATCAATGCAGTATTGCTTGGAATAGTCAGGAAACCGCCTGTATTGAAGGGAGCTTCGCCTTATGCAGCGATCGGGGTGGCAATATTCGAGTTTATCTTTTACTGGTGTGCCATTTTGAGTATTTCTGCACTTCTCAATTTCGCATGGAACAGGCTGCACAGACCAACGGTAAAATCAACTGGAAGTTAATTTCAGCTTGCTTCAATTTTCTGATCAAGCTGCCCTTTGTAAGCTCCAAATTTGCGAAACTGGTCAGGCATCACAAGAGTAAGCTGTTCGCTTTTCGGGCTGAGAAGGTATGCAGAACCATTACGGTGCAGGATGGGAATGCGTCTTCGCCGCCTGATGAATTCTTCCCGCATATCTTCGGATAGAAAATAATAACTATCATAGTCTTCAGGGACCTGTGTGAATAATTGATCGTAGGTTCGAATGAATTCATCTCGATAAGCGCGCGTCACATCACCCAGGTGACTGATGACCCAGCAGGTGGGTTCAAAATCCCAGTGATACGCCAGACCGATGAACCGGTCATCGCTGGTAATGTAGGGGAAGAAGGGGAACTGCCGGCAACTGATCGAACGGTACTCGCGCTGGCAGAAGGCTGGCCCTTTACAAGCCAGAAGGCACATGTGCTCCGGGGTATCTTTCTGCAATATTTGCGGATCTACAGGCTCGCATAGGCATTCATCCCCACGCCAGACATGCCACAAGTCAGTCTGTGTTTGAAGATACTCCCACTCTTGATGGTAAACCACCGGCACTGCCTGGCAGATGTCACAGCAAAAAGGCTT
>JBDKSY010000400.1:0-2428 GCA_039680395.1 Anaerolineaceae bacterium
TTGCGAATTACGCAGATTTTGACCCCAGTCTGATCGTGCCTTCGTATAGCATTCTTAGCCCTGCAGATGCAGACGCAGCTTTCACCATTTGTGCAACTAACTGGCAATCACAATTATTAACCGATTATAGTTCGCAAGGTCCAACAGTGGATGGCCGGCTGAAACCCGATATGTGCGGACCTACTGAGACATACAGTGTCGCCTTTGGTGAAGAATTTGCTGGAACTTCCAACTCTTCACCACAGGTTGCCGGTGCTGCTACTTTGATCCGGCAGGCATTCCCTGAATTTACGGTTGATCAGGTCAAGTCATTTCTACTCGATCGTGCACAGGATGCTGGTCCAAGTGGACCTGATACTGGCTATGGTAAGGGAACGCTTTGGATGGGAGATCCACCCGGAGAAGAAGTAGTGATCACCCCACCACCGACGGAAGAACCCGGTGCTCCTTCAGAAACACCTATTGTGGTTTCAGAAACTGAGGAACCAATCGTTAAAACAGAAAAGAAATCCGAGGACAACACTCTGCTGTATGTCATCATTGGTTCATTGTGTTGTGTGTCGCTGCTCTTTATTCTGGGTTTGGTGCTGCTGATCGTGCTGCTCAGTCGCCGGAAACGCAAACCTGCCAGACCAGTTCCTCCTCGTTATCCACAGGCACGCCCACCACAGGCTCGTTACCAACAACCTCGACCCGGAGCTCCATCTCCTCCAAGACCTCCTGCTGGTTATCCCCAGGCACGTCCAGGTACTCCTCCACCGGCAGCGCCGGGAATGATGGTTTGTCCTCGTTGCGGAACCCCGCATGCTCCTCAGGCATTTTCTTGCGCCAGATGCGGGTTGCAGTTTGGAGCACCTCCACAACCTCAACAGCCGCCGCAGCCAATGACTACTTGCCGGTTCTGCGGGCAACCCATCCGGCCAGGAGCAGTATTCTGTCCTAAATGTGGGCAAAAGCAATAGTAAAAAACTGACTAAGCACATACAGTCCGGGAAGCGATCTGCTAACCGGACTGTATAAATATTCTCATACCAACACTTGTTGAAACATCCGTGAAATATTGCAGGAGGTGTGGAACTCCTGTAAGACCTGGCGCAGCATATTGCTCAAAATGTGAAGAAAAATAATAACGCTGGATTGCGCATCACCTGGATGGGGGTGCTACACCCACATCACAGGCGGGTCATCATGACGAATGCCTTTCTGGTAAGGGATGGCAGGTACTCCAATTGCCAACCCAACAAAAATTTTATTTCGCTTTGGAATTTCAACCAGCCGTGCGATGGAAGGATCACTGCGACCAGTAATGACAACAAAGCCAGTGTAGAAACATCCCAACCCAAGCGTGTGGCACATCAAGGCAGCATTTTGGGCTGCCAGTTGTGCATTTTCTAATGCAAACGATCTCCCTTCTGCCCCATGAAATAAAAGCAATACAGGTGCATGGTGAAGGATGGGATCACCTCCCTGTTTGAATTCCTCTAATTTTTCGTCAAAAACTGGCTTATACGTCTTCCCTATTTCAACCAGATCTGGTTTGATGATCTTTAACACTGCCGTTAAAAACCTGTTCTTGAGAAGAGCCAGTTGATTGGCAAAGTAGAATAATGTCAGTTCGGTGATCTGTCCAAGCTTCTCTGGGTCTTGCACTACTGTATAGTGTGTAGTGGGAAAGTTACTGGCATTAGGGGCTGAACGAGCAGCTTTCAGGATGAGCTGGATCTGTTCTTTTCGAACAGGTTCTTTAACGAACTCCCGAACCGACCTGCGGGTTTGCATTATCCGGAGGATCTGTTGAGAATCTGGTTGTGGCATATCGCCAATAGGGAATAGTGAGCTATCGGGAAAGCGGTTGTGTTGGATTGCATCTACCGGACAGGCCGCTACACAATGCCCACAGGCGATACAGCGCTGTGGTTGTGCTACCTGAGGCGGCTTACCCTCATCACTTTTGTAAACATCTGATGGGCAAATGCGAACACAGGATTCACATTGGATACATATATTGGGATCTATTTCAATTTTTGTTGGCATTGGTTAATTATACAGAAATTTGCAAGGGGAAATATACCTGCCAATTTCCCCAGTATGTACATGCTATAATCTTAACAGAACGGAGGTTTGAAATGGCTGGGATTTCTGATGTTAGGCCCTCGCCTATTGCAGGTACGTGGTATACCGCAGATCCAAAACGACTTGCTCATCAAATGGATGAGTACATCGCTGCTGCGAAATTACCTGATCTGAACGGCGAAGTGATTGGAATCATTGCACCCCATGCCGGGCACCGCTATTCTGGTCCTACCGCAGGATATGCGTTTCGAGCAGTTCAAGGAAATTCCTATGATCTGGTAGCAGTTCTTTCCCCGATGCACGGATTTCATCCTGCCAGCCTGTTGACCACGGCGCACAAAGCGTATTCCACTCC
>JBDKSY010000401.1:0-3832 GCA_039680395.1 Anaerolineaceae bacterium
CGAGTAATTTCATCCAGCGAAGGCTGAGCTACAGCTTTTTGACCCGGTAATAATGCAGTGACAAGCGCAATGATTATGAATAATTTCATCCAGCTTTTTCTCATGGGGTACTCTCCTTGCATCGCAATAACTTCTCAACGGTTAATCAAGGTATGCTTCAGTTTTTCCATTTAAATTTTAGTTTTTGGTTATGTTTTCAGCTTTCTCTGACTTAACAGACCCAACTACCAAATGAACACATTGGCAGATCCATGTTTTTGTTTTGATGATCTATTCGATCTTTTTTAGCGAGCCGGTTGGACAAAATTTCATGTTAAGGTTTCACAGGAATACCAGAGTAATCTTCACCCAGTAGAGTGAAGCCGTCCACCTCCAGGTTTCGCTGCACACGTACCAACACAACCACTGGCGCGCCCGATACGATTTCTACCGTTCCAGTAAATCCACCTTTGGCAGGGTCTACCACCAGGGCGCTGTCGGGATCGGTTAGAGTACTGGCATAAGCAGGGAGCGGGCTTTCAGTATTAGCAAGCTGCTGAGACTGCAATAAATTGCCATCTTCAGCGTAATAATTGGCGATGATATCACTTTGTATGCCATCGCTCGCATTTTGAATGAAAAAAATGGCACGATCGCCATTTTCACGGCTGGAATATTGAGCATAAGGGATCGCAACACGATAATGACCTCCCGACTGATAACCCGATGTCATTCTGGGTTGGGCGGTGAATGCCGTCATCAATCCGGTAGTAGTGATCACCCTCGTAATTGCAGATATGGGTTGAGAACTGCGTATAACGGCTGAACCCATTGATCCACCCATTTCTGCCAGGTCGCAGGTATTCATGAATACCTTGGCGCCCGGTTGTATGGTAGTAGATGTTTGCGTTCCCAATACCTGCCCTGCTATGTCGTAATAAGTGATGGAGACGGAAGCAGCAGAACTTCCAGTATTTTGAACATCGAACTGACTGGTCAGTTCTTCCTCTCCCCACAGGCAGGCTGCTTGAGGTACATAGAGTTCGGTTGCAGTACCTGCACTGCCTTCGTATGAAAATGCTCGCCACCCATTCGTTTGCGTCTGCTCTACCGATGCCACAATACGGGCAGAAGCATAGGGGCTCTGGTTGAATACCGCCTGAATAACCAGGCTGCCATCAAATTCAGGAGGAAAACCAGCAAACTCCTCTCCTGATGCATGTACCTGCACACTCGCCTGTCCCGGAATTACCCTGTCATTCAGTATCAGGATAACGGCACTCCCATCATCAGGATAAAAAGTCATATCCACGCGAATTGGGGTTGGCTCGATGTTTTGAATACCAACCACCGGGTCAAATGCAGGCGTCCGTTGGAAAAGAGGGATGAAAAATTTACCTATACCTGCCTGTTCACTTATAAAAGAAGCTGAAAGCAATGGGCTGTAGGCATCACGACTGGGGCCTGCCTTGAGGGTAACCGCTAGCAAGGGTAGGCCGGAGCTTACCACTGCAGAACCTTGAAAACCGGTTTCCAACCCGGCATCAGCCATTAAGAAACTGCCAGAACCATGGGCAGGAATAGTACGCGGAGCAGTCGCAACATCACTGCCATCAGCACGGTAATACACAATGTTGAGTTGACCACTGGAAGAATTGGGATTGTAATAATGAACAACAGACGACCATACGGATTGTGCGAGCGTGGCAGCTTGAACAGATGGGATCGAAGTTCCACCAATAAGCAGAATGATAGCAATGAACCAGAGCAATACTTTACGCACGAAGCAAGCCCTATCCAGATGCTTGATAGGAAAAATATTGATCATCCTCTCAGGATAGAGGATTTAGCGGAAAAAGGCAAGGGTTAAATGCTTTCCAGAAATGAAAACCTGAAGAACGGGCTATCAGATGCTAAGTATATTTCTGGTCTTCAGGGCCTGCAGGGGTGCGTTCGTCAATGATCTCTACATGTGGGGCAGCAGTTTGCATTAATTTGAAGAATTTGTTCAGCCAATCCTGCCCACCAGCGGCACTATGTTCCACCGTGATCTCACCAAATTCCCCTTTCAACCGGATAAAGGTCTGCATCATGCTCATGGAGGAAATGAAGGTCTGTTTTGCATAGGTGTAGATTACCGCCTGAGAAACTGCCTGCCAGGGAAGAAAACGCCGGATCCATAATAAGCCACGTTGAGAATATCCTTTTTCATCCATACGCTTTTCCATTGCACCAGCCGCATAAGAAATACAAGCCAGGGCAACGGGCAGCCAGAATGCCATTGAACATATCATGGTGACCTGTTGATTTTGTATGTAGGACACGAGATTATAAATACTCCACCCTAATAAGCCCGCACCAATAATTCCCAACAAAATTCGCGGCATCCGTGTAGGTTTGATCACAATCATGGAACTTCGTCCTCTTTGGAAATGTTTTCGAATTCAGAAACAGGGTTGATTCTAACAGAAATGAGTAAATTTATGAGTTCTCTGTATCGAGTTCTAACAAATTTTTGATATTTTCACCGGCACAGAATCTGGTTGGATACCTTGACAGGTTGCGATATATTCTATATACTCACTCAGTGAGTATGAACCTATCACCTGAATATGTGTTACACGGATTGCTTTACAACCAGCCCATGCATGGCTATGAGCTTCATCAGATCATTCAGCGGGAGTTCAGTCAGGTCTGGTACATCAGCCAAAGCCAGGCATATAACATTCTTAACCGATTGATCAGCCAGGGAATGTTGGATGCAGAACGGCTCCCCGGTGAAGGCACACCAGAGCGCCATCTCTTGCATCTGACAGAAAAAGGGAAAACGCATTTCGAAACCTGGTTAAAAACCCCTCCTCACGCAGGAACACCGACCATTCGCACAGAATTTATCACCCGGCTGGCTTTTGCCCAACAGAAATTCCCCGAATTACTCCCCGCCATCCTTTCTGATCAAGAAAAACTGGTGCGAGATCAATTGAACAAATTAGAAGATCAATATAGAACCATGCAGGATGATTCCTTCGCCAACCAAATTGCCCTGGAACTGCGGATAAGATCGCTCAGCGATATTGCTGAGTGGTTATCTGATCTGGCAACGCGATACACATAAAGAAGCAAGTTAAGGAGAAAAACATGTTGAAGCATTCAAAGGGATTTTTGTTTGTTCTTATTGCAACCGTGCTGGTATTGAGTGCCTGTGCACCGACCAATACCCCCACGGCAGATATCATTCCGGTTACGGTTACGGTACCTTCTCAAGACGAAACGGTTGAACCTGTGGCACAAACAGAAGAGGCTCCAACCACCTCCATTACAGCCACTGATGCATTGGGTCGTACGGTAACACTGGAAAAAGCACCAGAAAGGATCGTTATCGCGGGGAAAGCTGTGTTCATGTTGACGGATGCGGTATATTTATTTCCTGATGTCGGAAACCGTATTGTAGGTGTTGCCAATCTGAACCAGGGTCATGGTGATTTCATTGGAGTGATAGACCCCACCTTTGGTGAAAAAGAAAAACTTGCCAATGATGTTGGTCCCGAACAGATCGCTGCCTTGCAACCAGATCTGGTAATTCTCAAAAGCAGCATGGTAGAAAAGTTGGGCAGCCCACTTGAAACGCTGGGCGTCCCTGTGATCTACCTGGATTTTGAGACCCCTGAACAATATCAACGCGACCTTGCCACTCTTGGACAGATTTTTCAAAATGAAGCCCGTGCGCAGGAATTAGCTGCCTATTTCAATGATGTAGCCGTCAAAGTATCTTCTGCCACCGTTGGGATGGATGATTCGCAGAAACCGCGAGTATTGCTGCTTTACTACAGCACCAAAGATGGGAACGTTGCCT
>JBDKSY010000402.1:0-4392 GCA_039680395.1 Anaerolineaceae bacterium
CCCAAAACCGTAGCAGAGCATAACACCGGTAAAGCGATAGACTTGCACTTCCCTAATCTTTGATATGCTGTTCCCGAGTTTCTACCAGGAAGTTTAAAACGGAAAGATTTCACGATCTGCGAGGTGCTGTCTACTGTAGATACCCCCGGCTTTTCGTATAGCTGTGGTATTTTGATCCAGAAAGATCCGTTTAGCGTTATTACCTCTGCTTCGGCATGAAAAGCTGTCAGTGCCAGGGCTGTATCCGCTGCTGGCTGTGCATTGATCACATTCCCACCAATGGTTCCTGCATTGCGAACCTGAGGGCTTCCCACTTCATTAGCAGCTAAAGCCAGACATCTGGAATATTGTTGGATGAGAACCGAAGAAGCAATTTCTGAATGGGTGAGTGCTGCACCTATATAAACATAACCATTTTCCAACTTCAACTGCTTCAACTCTTCGATATGCGTGATATCCACCAGAACCTCAGGGGATTGTTCACCTGCATTGATTTGAAGCATGAGATCCGTTCCACCTGCAACGATACGTGCTTTACCGCTATATTCTTTCAATATAACCAATGTATCCGCAACAGTCGTTGGAAAAAGATAACTATTGATCATGTATGGTTTATATCCAGGAAGTTAAATTCCATTTTCGAGATACTCATATAAACGTTTTACGGTCCATTGGGGGTCAAATCCCAATTTTTCAAGAGACCTTCCTTCTGCACGGAAGTTCCGATCGAGTAAGCCACCCGCAATATCTACCATCGCATTGCTGATAGGTGTGGGTACACCCAGCATTCGCCCCAGTTCACAGTAGGTGAATAACCCGTAGGGAATATCTTCTGTCAAATGACGCGTATTCAGCTTGAATGGACCTTCGCAGATGGATAAATTCTCGGTATGAATCGCATCATAGAGAGGAAGAACACCATCATTTTCTCGACCTTTTGGATTCCAACCAACATGGTTGATCTCTTCTTCCAGGGTATAAGCTTTGATGCCCAATGCTTCCGAGATTGCCATCCTCTCCCGATCTATCAACTTGATCAGGTTCACAACTGCTGGAGTATTAGCCTTCTCATCAAAAAGATGAAAAGTTGGGTCACCCAATTCAATGCGGGCGGCATTACAGATCATTGGTGCAGGATGAGTGATGGCGTTGTAATCTACCAGGATGGATTCAAGTACGTTTGTTGCTGGGCGGATAGAGTATGTGGGAAAAGCAGTTTTCAAACCATGTAGTACTCTATCAAGTTTCTTCCCCGGAAAGGCAGCAGTTATTAATTCCATTACACGAGCTTCTATGCGTACCAGGGTAGGTCCCATGCGTGTGGCACCATAAGGCAAAGTATTTGTATCGCCTATTGCCACATCAGCTTTTACACCCATATCATGAAAGACTTTTCCATACACCAGGCAGGCACCACCTTTCCCCCAGATGACGATAGTTTGACCATCTTTCACAAAAGGAGCACAAAGTTTTGCAAATGTCTCATGAGCAAATGCAGGTACTGGATTGAATACCAATTCAGCATCTTTCATAGCTTCAGCAATGTTTGATGTAACGGTATCAATTTTGGCAAAACCTTCATCCATGATCTCCAACCCGCCGCGCTCTTTGATGGGATTCAATCGTTCTGCAAATTTCGGTACTTCAAATAATGCGACAGAATGTCCCCGCATGGATAAATCTCCAGCGGCTGCACAACCACCATTTCCTGCACCTAAAATCGCAATTCTGGCCATGGAGTTCTCCTTTTCTTTATCTTGAACGCAGTTCGCTGCGCAGTTGCTCGGTTTTTAATTTTTCGACTTTGCAATTCTCAATAACAACGCCATAAGTATTTCTGGCTGATTGTTCAGAAATGTATCCGTTTTGCACGTCATCCAGCACTTTATCAGGATTGCGTTCCAGCGGGTTTCCCCACCCACCGCCACCCGAAGAATAGACGGTATACCGGTCGCCTTTCTTCAACTGGCGCATCCCTTTTGCCGGCAAAATTTCTTCTTCAGCTGTGCCTTCATTGGTGATCAATTTATTAACTATTCCTGGATGCCCGCCAAACAAACCGAAGGGTGGGTTCACTGCACCATCGCCAAACAATGCCAGGAATGGTTTTTCATCGTAGAAACGAAGGGAGTACTTCACACCCAAACCACCACGATATTTTCCAGCACCACCAGAATCTTTCCATAACTCATGGCATTCCGTAATATGTGGCATATCTATTTCATTGGTTTCGATATTTGGCGCTGTCAATCCACCCAGATCAATGCCATCGCCTATATAGCTTGGCCCATCCTGATATGGCATTGCACCACCGCCACCCATCCCACAGAATGCATAGCCTACATAAAATTCATTTTTCCGAGGGTCCATACCAGAAATGGCAGGTCCACACCAGCGGTTCCAGGCAGCGGGTGCTTTATTGGGAATTGCTTTGGATAAGGCCATATACATAGCTTCGAGAATGGCGCAGGCGGTATCCAATGTACATGAGGCAACGGGAGCGGGAGGTAGCGGGTCAACAATCGTACCTTTTTGTGTAGTGATATGAATGGGTTGATATGCGCCCTCATTGTGGGGTACTTCCTGGCTGACACAGGTAAGGACCGCCACGTAGACTGATGTGGCTGAATTGGCAAAAGGACTGTTGATGAATCCAGTGACTTGCGGGTCAGTACCATCAAAATCCACCCACAATTCATCGCCCTTGATATCAATTTTGGTCTTAATTTTGATATTGACTGCTTCAAAACCATCACCATCCAATATCGCTTCGCCTTCATACGTTCCATCAGGTAGTTTGGAAATTTCTGCCCGCATCATCTGATCAGCGTAATCATTGATGGCATTCAATATTTCTTTGAGCCGTTCTACACCAAATTCCTCCGCCATTTCAATCAAACGCCGTTCAGCCACATTGCAGGAAGCAACTTGAGCCCGGATATCACTTTCGAACAGATCAGGCATGCGAGTGTTTATCTTTAATAGATCGATCACAAATTGGATGGGTCTTCCATCATCATAAATACGGATCGCGGGAATTCGCAAACCTTCATGGAAAATTTCCTTTGCTTCAGGGCTATAACTGCCGGCTACCATCCCTCCAATATCGAGGTGATGAGCTCGATTGATTGCCATAAACAACAGCTCACCTTTGTAATATATTGGCTTGACAGCAGTTACATCTGCCAGATGAGTTCCACCTTCATATGGATCATTGATCAGATAGACATCACCTGGTTTCATCTCATCTCGGAATTTGTCTACCACTGCTCTGGCTGCCAGCATGGAGGAAGCTGTATGGGATGGAACACCATCCACCTGAGCAACAATTCTGGGTACCCAATCGCAAATGGCACAGGAGAAATCATGTACTTCTGCGAAAATGGGTGAGCGTGAAGTGCGTGTCATGGTAATGCCCATTTCTTTATTGATGGTACCCATACGATTGAAAACTACCGACATTGTGATTGGATCAACGGATTGATTACCCATGAATATTTCTCCTAATGAATGTCATGTTTCATAAACATTGCATTACTTCTTGAGAGCATTGATTTCAATGACAACATTACCCAGGCGATCAATCGTTGCCCTGTCATCAGGGCTTACCACAATGGTCGTTGTCACTTCTTCGATTATGGCAGGGCCTTCTACTACGTTTCCAGCTTTCAGTTTGCTGCCATCGTATATTCTTGTTTCAACCCAACCACCAGCTTCACCAAAATATGCTTTCCGAGGTTCCTTTAAAGCTGTGCTGGCATCTTTTCCACCAGCTTCCCAACTGGTTAATGATGTTTTAGGAATCATTCCAAGACCAGTTAACCGAATGTTGATCGATTCCAGTGGGCTTTCAGGTTCGTTGTAAAGGAACAGACGATTGTGAGCTTCATGGAAACGTTTCTTTATTTCAGGTAACATGGCTTGATCAATTTTTCCTGAAGGAATGATTACCGGCACCTCATGATGCTGCCCCATATATCGCAGGTCGAAACCACGTTCGATACGAATCTGTTCCTCTGAAAGACCTTCATCCAATAAGGTTTTTCGGGCTTCAGCTTCCATGGCATCAAATGCCCGGTTGACTTCATCCAAATCCAAAGCATCAACAGGTTTCCACATGGTGCGGACGTAATCATGCTTCAAATCGCTTTCCAGCATACCCATTGCACAGAATACCGATGCTGTCTTCGGTACGATCACCTTTGGAATTCCAACAATTTCAGCTATCTTCGAACCATGCAAAGCGCCAGCACCACCAGCAGCAACCAATGAAAAATCACGCGGATCATGTCCTTTTTCGACGCTTACCACACGAGTGGCATCTGCCATATTGTTGTTTACAACGGTGTAAATTCCATAAGCTGCTGCAATCGTATCAATTCCCAATGGATC
>JBDKSY010000403.1:0-3668 GCA_039680395.1 Anaerolineaceae bacterium
CTGGTTTTGAGGTAGATACCAACCGGGTTGTCCTTATCCCCAAAACGGGGGAGCCAATTACTCTACCATTATTAAGCAAACAGGAAGTAGCTGAAAAGATCATTGATGTGATTCTGGATTGGGGATGAAAAGAACCTGTATTCTGGCAGTAACCTTTTTGCTGTTTCTATCTGCCTGTGTGCATCCAGTAAACACGCCTGGTCAGGCTGTGACTTCAACTCCAATTGTTGCATTTACCGGTACGCCGGAACCAACTCTCACTCCTACTTTCATTCCTACACAGAATGATCCTGAGCCAACCCAGATAGCTCTACCTGGGTTGCAAATCAATACAGGGATGGAAGGTGTTTATGGCTTTGATAGCAACATCAATCCGCTCACTGGTCTAGAAGTGACTGACCTGGCAAAATTGTATCGTCGCCCAGTCTTGACGAAAATATCCAACTTTCCTGCCGTAGGTCGCCCGCATGCCGGGCTTTCTCTTGCGGATATTGTTTTTGAATATTACATTGGCGAATACATGAACCGTTTTTTAGCACTATATTACAGCCAGGATACCCCAAAAGCCTGGCCGTTACGGTCAGGACGCTTAATTGATACCCAGTTAACCAATATGTTCGGTGGAATTTTGGTATATGGTGATGCCGATCCAAGAGTAGAGACCATCATTACGCGCGATCTGCCCCGCCGAGCTGTTTCTTATTCGCTTTCCGAATGCCCACCCGTATGTGGATATGCTACTCATAGCGCAACCGGCGTATGGGTGGATACCGCAGCTGTATCCGAATGGGCAGTCTCTCAAGGAATGGATAACGAACGCCCTGACCTGACCGGGTTGGTGTTTAATACCACTCCTCCACCTGATGGAATTCCTGTTAACACTCTTGATGTTCAATACATCATCTGGAATCATGGGCAATGGCAGTATGATCCTGAAACAGGAAATTATTTACGATTTATTGAATCATGGGATGGCACTCACAAATATCTCCTCATTCCCTTGATAGATCAGGTGAACAATGAGCAGGTAAGCTTTTCTAATGTTGTTATTCTTTTCGCTGAATATGAAGAGTTCAGCCCAACCTACCATGACGTCCATATCTGGCAAAACACCTCCGGGCAGCGTGCCATCTATTTTCGAGATGGGTTGATGTACGAAGGCACCTGGGTGACATCTGACCCTTACAAACCTGTCAGGCTGCTTAACAAAAACATGGAGCCAATGGCTCTAAATCCTGGCACTACCTGGTTTATAATAGCCGGGTTGAATTCAGAATTTTCAAGTATTTCAACAGATCATTACATTCTAAATTTTGCGATTCCATAAACTATGCGCATTCTTGTTATCTCCGATGTTCATGCCAACCTTACTGCACTTGAAGCTGTCCTTGCTTCTGCTAAACCTTTTGACACCGTTTGGTGTCTGGGCGATCTGGTAGATTACGGTCCAGACCCCAATGAATGTGTCGAGCGAATTCGTTCTTTACCCAATCTTTATTGTGTCATGGGTAATCATGAAGCAGCCGTTTTAGGTTTACTTCCCGACGAATCATTCAATTCTGACGCCCGTAAATCTGCTCGTTGGACTCACGATCGCTTGAACGCATCCAATCGTGAATACCTTCATAATCTTCCGGAAAGTCTTACGGTTGATATTGCCACTTTAGTACATGGCAGCCCACGTTTTCCCATTTGGGAATATATCCTCGATACCTGGACTGCCACCGAAAATTTTGAATCCTTCGACACCCAGCTATGTCTGATCGGTCATTCGCATGTTCCGGTTGCCTTTTTCAGCAGCGAGCCAGATGGTGAAATTGTCTGGTCTTTGCTTAAGCATGAAAGTATCCTACAATTGGATGGTAGAGCTATTCTTAATCCTGGATCAGTAGGTCAACCACGTGACGGTGATCCACGCGCATCGTACGCCATCTTTGAGCCAGAGAATAATACCTGGCAAAATATCCGGGTGGATTATGATATTAAAGGTGTGCAAAAGCGAATCCTTAAAGCTGGTCTGCCTCGCAATCATGCCACCCGCCTTTCTTCAGGAGCATAATTTTGGGAACGTTTCCTGTTCCTGCATCGTTATGGTTGTAGGAAACTAAGGAGGAAGACATGAAAAAAAGTATCTGGGTTGTTCTCATTATTGCAACACTGTTATTCGCAGGATGTGCTGCCAAATCTGCAACATCTGAGGTTGATTCTTATACCAGAGATGAAAAAGGATACGCCCCACCTGCAGCTGAAATGCCTGTCATGGAGGAAGAAGCAAGCTCAGCTGGTGGTGATTACCAGGTAGATAATTCTGTTACACAGACACAGGATCGTATTGTAATTCGCAATGCTGATCTATCCGTCGTGGTTAAAGACCCCATCAAATCACAAGAAGTTATTTCTAAAATGGCAGAAGATATGAAAGGCTATGTGGTCAATTCATACCTTTATAAAGTCCAAACTGGTGAAGGGGTTGAAGTTCCCGAAGTAAGTATCACCATCCGAGTCCCTTCTGAAAAGCTAGATGAAGCAATTGAGAAGATCAAGGCAGAAGTAGATAATCCCGAGACAGATGTTCTAACCGAGCAGGTTTCAGGTCAGGATATCACAATGGAATATACGGATCTCCAATCAAGGTTGAAAAACCTGGAAGCCACTCGTGACCAATTGATGATCTTCATGGATGAGGCCAAAACCACTGAAGAAGTCATGATGGTTTACAACCAGTTGGTTTCCATCAATGAGCAGATTGAGGTTCTAAAAGGTCAGATCAAATACTACGATGAATCTTCGAAATTATCTGCAATTACAGTGCGAATCCAGGCACAGGCAGCCATTCAGCCAGTGACCATCGGAAAATGGCAGCCAGTTGGTGTGGCTCGTGATGCAGTGCAGGCATTGATCAAAGCTTTCAAATTCCTGGTAAATGCATTCATCTGGATTGTCATTTTAGTACTGCCTATCGCCCTGGTTATATACCTGGTAGTACGCTTATTCATCTGGGTTATCCGAAAAGTTTTCAAACGCAAACCAAAATCACCTAAAAACTCTTCACAGATACCTTCCATTCCACAAACACCAATCCCGCCACAAGGCTAATTATCAATAAATCTTTTTCTGCCAGACGCTCACTCGAGTGAGTTGTCTGGCAGATTTTTAATATGATCTCTTTTCTGGTCTGAACTATCCAAATGGTATAATCCTGACATGACTTCAATCGTAGCGCTCGATGTAGAAACAACTGGGCTGGATCCTCAAAAGGACGCAATAATAGAGATTGGAGCGGTACGGTTTAATGGGAAGAGAATCGAAGAGCGTTTTTCGCAGCTTATCAACCCTGGTCGTCCGATCCCTTCATTGATCACCCAATTAACCGGTATCACCAATGACATGGTGCGTAACCAACCCACGATGGGTGCGATTATCCATAGTCTGGTAGATTTTATAGGAGATAGTCCCATTCTGGGGCATCGAATCCAATTTGACCTGGGTTTTCTTAAGAAATGGCAGAAGTTCCCTTATAACCCGGTAATAGATACCTATGAATTGGCATCTGTGCTTATGCCAACCGCCAGCCGGTATGGATTGGCATCATTATGCCAGCAACTTGGCATCTTCTCTACTGAACCATTTCACCGGGCATTCAATGATGCAGAAATGACCAGCCAGGT
>JBDKSY010000404.1:0-5206 GCA_039680395.1 Anaerolineaceae bacterium
TGGAATCTCCAGACTTGATCCCAAAAGATTTTTTACAATGATCAACAGGTTTTCACCTGTTGATGTTCTATTTGCACCAATCGGCAAAGGCATCTACCACCGGTTTGATATCTGGCATCATCGGGAACAGGATCGGGCAGGTCACGCCTGCATCAATATATTCCTTCACCTTTGCGCGGCACTCTTCTGTTGTGCCAACGGCCATCAATGTACGCACCACATCATCCGGTATCACAGCACTCGCGCGGATGTAATCCTCTTCAGTGGCAGGCCATGACATGATTGCCTGCACTTTTTCAAGTAGTTCATCACTCACATGGCTGGCTTTCATGATATGTGGTTCTGTTGCCAGATAATATGCAACCAGTTTTTTCGCTTCTCGCATGGCTGCTTTGGGGTCTTTATCAGAAAGGGAACATACCAGCAATTCCGGCAGATCAATATCTTTAATGGTCTTGCCAGCTTTCTTGGCTCCCACTTCTACCTTCTGGATGGCATCTTTGATGTAATCCACTGAAACCACATAATTCAGTACCACGCCATCGCAAATCTCACCAGACATTTCGAGCATCTTATCCCCGGTAGCGCCGATGTAAATGGGGATATCACGCGGGCCTTTGTCGCCATAAGCCACATCCAGGTTGATGCGCTCCAGATTCACGAACTCACCATGATAAGTAACTTCTTTCATCGTGAACAACTCGCGGATAGCTTCAACATGTTCTTTCATTGCTTTGAGTGGTTTTGTCCGGTTCACACCCACACGCCCTGCAATGGGTTCCCACCAGGCACCCAATCCAAGCATTACGCGTGACTTCCCTTCATACTTACCACCCAGTTCCCACATGGTGCTCCAGGTCGAAGCAATCACAGCCGGATTGCGAGTCCAGATAGGCAGAACGCCTGACCCAAACCGTAATTTCTTTGTGTGAGTGAGAAAAGCACTCATCATCACAATACAATCACGCGCCAACCGGGTATCCGCCTGCCAGATCTCACTGAAACCGCGGTCTTCAGCGTATTTCGCGATCTCCAATTCATATTGGATATCATGCTTATCTTGTAAGTACAATGCCATTCGTTGTGCCAAGGATTCCTCCTCTTTTTCAGAATTAACTGAATCGTACGAATTTATAAAAAGTGCAGTGAAGTTTTTTTATTTTTCATTACCTCACTGCACTCATCATGATTAAGCAGGCTTGTCAGCCAGTTTTAGCGAAATCCTATTGCATTACCAGGCTCATGACTGCTTTCTGAACATGCAGCCGGTTTTCTGCTTCATCGAAGATCGCTGAAGTCCAACCCTTGCCACTTGTCTTGTCCATAACTTCGTTAGTAACTTCGAAGCCACGGTCAGCGGGAAGGCAGTGCAGGTAGATGGCGTTCTTGTCAGCCAGTTTCATGGTGTCTGCAGTGCATTTCCAGTTCTTGTTGGCATCAAAGATCTCTTTGGTTTTCTTAGGATCATTTTCACCTACTGGAGGCAGGAAGATTGGGGTTGCGCACCAGGCTTTAGGGTAAACAACATGAGCACCCTCAACACCATCTTCAAAATTGTCAGTATAGCGGAAAGAACCACCAGCAGCATCAGCATATTCTTTGCATTGTGCCATTACATCTGGAGCCAATTCCATACCCTTTGGATGAGCCAAAGTAACTTCCATACCCATCATGGATGCAAGCAAAATGGCAGATTGTGGAACAGCACGTGGTTTATGTACACTTGGTGAATATGCCCAGGACATTGTGAATTTAACGCCCTTGAAACCACCAAATTTTTCTTTAACAGTAAGGACATCTGCTAATCCCTGGAAAGGATGATAGATATCGTCTTCCATGTTCAATACAGGGATGTCTGCCCATTTGGCGAATTCTTTGAGCATATTATGCGCACCGCCGTACTCCCAATCAACAGGGTCACCATAGCAGCGGATGGCAATTGCATCGCCCATGCGATCCAAAACACGTGCTACATCAGAGACACGCTCGGTGGTATAAGCAACTTCGCGGCCTTCAAGAGCAGGTTTGTAAATTTTGTCTGGATCAAGGTAGTGAGCATGCCCACCAAGCTGGGTCATACCGGCTTCAAATGAGTTGCGGGTACGTAAAGACTGGTTGTAGAAGATCATGAACAATGTTTTAGAACGCAACAGTTGGTCATGATAATTATTCATTGCCCTGTCTTTTTTCAGTTGTTCAGCAACTGCTAAAACTGTTTCGATTTCCTCTTTAGTGAAATCAACTTCTGATAGGAAATCGCGACCTTTGAAACTTGTCGTCTTCATACAATTCCTCCGTTAAGATATGTGAAAATATGGAATTCCTATTGAGATGATTTGTTTATCTCTACTTCATTATGTAAAGTATTGATTTACATCATAATCATATCATAATCTGCAATAGGCTACAAGACTATATTTATACTATAGGCGGAATTCTAATAAAAGAAGGAAATACCTTAAAATAATTCAATATTACTGAACATATATCAAATATCACTTGACAGAATGCCACGATATTTTCTATACTACCCTTATGATTGGTAAAAAGTTGCATGAACGCCGCAAAGAATTGGGGCTTAGCTTGCGCGAGCTAGGCGATATCACTGATCTAACTGCCAGCTTTCTCAGCCAGGTTGAAAATGATGCCACATCCCCTTCTATCAGCTCACTGCAACGAATAGCCACTGCGTTAAAGATACCTATGTTTGCTTTACTCGAAGGTGAGCAGCAAACCGAAGTGGTGATACGGCATGATAACCGTAAGAAACTTAGTTTTCCAGGGCACAAGGTCGAATATGAGCTGCTGACACGCGATCTGGCTCACCAGTTAGGTTGTTTTGCCATTCATCTAAAACCTGGTTCACGTCAGATCGCACAACCGCTTTACTTACCCACCGAAGAAGTCATGGTTGTGATCAAGGGCGCCATGGAGATCGGATTAGGAGAGCGTGTTTACACCCTGGAACCTGGTGACAGCATTCATTACGAAGGAATTAACCTGCGCTTTTTTGCTTCTACCGGAAAAGAAGAATTATACGTAATTTGTATAATGACCCCTCCTGCATTTTAGATTTATTGGTTGTGAGGTTCAAATGGCACAGACTGCAATGATTAACCTGACTGCCGGGTTGATTGATTGTAAAGAAACTGACCCCACTTTATTACAGAAATTTTTAGGTGGGCGTGGATTAGGAGCTGCATATCTTTACAAGCTGGTTCCCCCTAAAGTACAGGCTTTCGACGAAAAGAATTGCATTATTTTCACATCAGGACCTCTTAATGGAACCCCCTGGCCGACATCATCGCGATATCATGTAACTTTCAAAAGTCCTGAGACTGATGCTTATGGATACGCCAATGCAGGCGGTCATTTCGGTCCAGAGTTATGTCGTGCCGGATATGATGCCTTGATCATCACTGGAAGATCACCCACCCCGGTTTATCTGGAAGTCCGAGAAGATGGCATCTCCATATTACCCGCAGATAATTTTTGGAGACACACTACTTCGTTTATTGAAGAAACCCTGGTTTCTCAATCGGGTGGCAGGGTTGCTTCCATTGGCCAGGCAGGTGAAAACCTGGTCAAAATTGCAGCCATCATTAACGATGGGGGGAGAGCAGCAGCCAGAACTGGTCCTGGTGCTGTTATGGGTAGCAAGAATCTAAAAGCTGTACATGTAATCGCTAATAACCGGCATACTGTGTCACAAGAATTCACGTTGCTGACCAGGCAAACCAGCCAATATCTCTCCAGGCATCCTGATTCGCAAGAATTGATGAATGGCTCCACCCTTTATCTTATGAATATTAAAAATATGACCGGTGACCTGCCAACGAAAAATCATCAAGAATGCCAGATACCGTTTATTGATGCGTTGAACCAGCAATCTTTCGAGAAATACTGGACCAAACGGAAAGGCTGTTCCACCTGCCCACTGCGCTGCTCAAGAAAATCACTCCTGCATACTTCGACTGAAGAAATTACTGTTGAAGGTCCTGAATACGAAACCACCGATGCATTTGGACCCCTGGTCTACAACCGTGATCCAGAGATTGTCCTCCGTGCCAATTCTATGTGCAATGAATTTGGTCTTGATACCATCTCAACGGGTGTATGCATCGCATTTGCCATGGAATGCCATCAACATGGCATCTTGAACGATGAAAAGTACTCCCTTGAATGGGGAGATCCAAAAACCATTTTAGGATTGATCGAAGATATCGCCAACCGGCAGGGTTTGGGCGATCTATTGGCAGAAGGTGTCTTGCGAGCCTCTCATCAGATCGGGAATGGCTCAGAATATTATGCCATGCAGGTAAAAGGGGTAGAAATGCCCCGCCAGGAACCACGTGCTTCGAAATCCTTTGGATTGGGGCACGCCACAAGCAATCGAGGCGCAGACCATCTTTATGGTTTACCTACAATTGATACCGCAGGACTCTGGGACGCTGCGCGAAAGATCTTTCCAGAAGAACAGTTACCTTTGCTGATGGACAGCACAGATGAAACATACAAAGCGGATATCCTGGAATATGGTGAAAATTACTGCGCCGTGCTCGACTCGCTAGGTGTCTGTAAATTCAGCACAGCCGAAACTTATGTAGTTACCGTAGATGACCTGGCAGCAGGTTTTACCGCTATGGGGATTCCCTATACAGGGAAAAACCTTCTGGAAACCGGGGAAAGGATCGTCAACCTTGAAAGGTTGTACAACATCCGGCATGGTTTGAATAGTGCCGATGACCAGCTACCAGAAAGGTTCACCAAAGAACCTTTGGAAATCTATACATACACACCTTCCCCTGATGGTGGAGATGCCACTCGTTCTGAGAAACCAGTGGCGGTGATGAGCATAAATAATTTTGATGCTATGCTGCAGCGCTATTATCACCTCCGTGGATGGAATACCAACGGAAAACCCGAATTACAAACATTGAAGAGATTGGATCTGGAAAATTATGCAATTTGATACAGTAATTCGCAATGGAGTATTGATATCAGGCTGGGGTCAAATTCAAGCGGATATCGGTATCACTGGAGAGAAGATCACCGCAATCGCACGAGGTTTACATGGTGAACAAGAGATTGACGCATCGGATATGCTGGTCATTCCAGGTGCAATTGATCCCCATGTCCACCTGCAGATGCCGGTGGGTCAAACTTCTTCCAGTGATGACTGGTTCACAGGAACCCGAGCCGCTGT
>JBDKSY010000405.1:0-2185 GCA_039680395.1 Anaerolineaceae bacterium
CAGAGGATATGAATCAGATCATGGTAACAAACTTGCGAGAAGGATATGGATCAGGGGTGGTTCTGGATGAGAACCGCGATGGATGCCTGTGGATGCAGTTCTCCACTCACCTGTACAGGAATTTCTATAACTATCAATACACTACGGGCATCGCAGGCGCACATGCCCTGGCTGCTGGAGTTCTTGGAAAAAAGCCTGAGGCTGTTGAAAATTATTTCTCGTTCCAGAAAGCCGGCGGTTCGCTTTATCCGTTGGATGCTCTTAAGATGGCAGGTGTTGATCTTTCTACCCCCGAACCTGTTCACCAGGCTTTTCACGATCTGGATGGGTATATCACCGAGCTGGAAAAACTTCTGATGTAGCAACCTCTGGAAAACCAGAGAAATTCAGAATAAGCCTGCTTTGACAAAAGTATAGAATTCCGAAGTTTTTGAAAACTTCGGAATTCTGTTGTACTGGATGGCGGTATTTTTAAGATCATGAATTCATCATTTGAAATCCAAGAATAGATATTGATGTTTTGGCTTATCAGTGGAGGGCGATCATTTCTGGAAACGATACCCATCCAAGGATGTATTTTTGTTGTGATAGAAAATTAATATAGTTATAATAAAAATCAGATATGAAACGATCATCCTATGTAGTGCATGTTCATATTTTCCCTTATTTGTTGAAATAAATCCTTTATTGATTGCAACAATCCAATTGCATCCTGTGAGTACTTTATTTTCAAAGGAGTTGCAAGATGAGTTTCCTCAGTGGTTTATTCTTCAAGCTTCCCAAAGAACAAGTTGACATCTTAACCAAAGAAACCCCTCATTACAACGATACCAGGCTCAACCTTGCCAAAGAAATCGCTGCCAGTGGTGATAAAAACGCTATAAATAGAGCAGCCGAGCTTCTTGCCAAAACGATCAACAAATTGACTTTCTCTGGAGCAAGCCAAACTTACTGCCGCGAATCAATGGTGGAATGTGCAAATGGTTTGATCGCTTTAGGCAAGCCCAGTGTTGATCATGTACTATGGGTGTTGGATCAGCAGAAGGATCGTGGGTTATACCTGTTCTCTCAGGACGCCCAATTGATGCTGCTGGATGTCCTCACCAGTCTTCATGATATTCGAGCCATACCGAAGCTGAAAGATATCATGGCTACCGCCAAACATAGTGATATGTTTGTCAGAGATAAAGCAAAAAACACGCTTCAATTCCTCGAAGCATTGGAATCCTCTGGGCTTGGGAAATACATGTAATAAAACGGGTAAGCATTTTCGCTGAAAATAATCAAGAATTAGTAAATAAACTCCCAAACATCTAGCATAAGCTTCATTGCTAGATCATTCAGGATGTGATAATCTTTCACGCATATTCAAAGTAATTCGAAGAATTAATGTAAGAATCAAAAGGACGGCATGGATAATCAGCATATCAGACCTATTTCAATCTGCCTTTTTCGCAATGGTGATCGCATCCTGGTTGAAAAAGATTATGACACGGTAAAAGAAAGCTACTACTGTCGTCCTTTAGGAGGGGGGATCGAGTTTGGAGAGCATAGTCGTGATGCCATACTGCGCGAATTGGATGAAGAATTGGGGCAATCGGTTGAGAATCTTCGACTGATCACAATTATAGAGCACTTCTTTACTGTCGACGGTCAGAAGGGGCATGATATCGTGTTCCTCTATGAAGCAGATTTCAAAGATAAATCCTTATATGCCCTGAAAGAGTTGGATGTCTATGAGGAGGAATCCAATACTGTTTCCAAGGCAATCTGGCTTTCCAGGGATGAGATGCATGAAAAAGCAATTCGCCTGATGCCAGAGGGTCTCGAAGAAATTCTCCAGAACGAAGCGTTGTGAGTATTGGCAACCAGACAAAAGGGAGATTTATTAAGTTTTTTGCTTTCTGACGACAAAATTTCTTTTAGTTTGACAATTCTTCGACGATCCTTTGAGCAGTCAACCTGCCCGAAACCATAGCGGTGGGTAAACCAGTGCCAGGGCGAGTGCTGGCTCCTACAAAATAAAGGTTAAAAATATGAGCATGTCTGTTCGAAGGGCGGAAATACGCCATCTGGGTCAGGTGATGACTCAACCCATGTGTTGAACCTTTTACCAGATTGTAGCGTCTCTGCCAGGTCAGGGGTGTAAATACTGTCTCGAACTTAATATGATCCTGTAGATCTG
>JBDKSY010000406.1:0-1883 GCA_039680395.1 Anaerolineaceae bacterium
GATATTGCTACTTTCCCGTCACACTGAAAATAGCCATTTGATCCATCATTGTCTTGTAAATTTTGACATCTTTTTCCCAATCTGATGTCAGACTCTGGAAAATGGTGAGATAAACCGCGTTATTTTCGATGATGGTCGAGTATTGGATTGTCATCTCCTTGTTGCTTCCATCTTCAGAAGAGATACTGGACTGGATCATTAAGTTATGCTGCACATGGTCACCATATGTATAATCCCAGGCGTCCAAAATTTTTGTGGTAGTTTCTGCTTTGGCAAAGCCTTCCAGGATATCCGTTGAGAGGCTTTGCAGGTCATCTGCATTGGCCAGCATAAAAATTGCCTGCCCGGTTGTGAAGCCACCTGTCGCATCCATATTCTGGGGTGTTATGTACACTGCAACACCAGGATAACTTTCATTGCCTGGTTCCTGCTTGAAGTACCAGTCATCGGGCATTAAAAGAGCTGTTTTTATCTCTGGTACATATTTCCATTCAAATCCCGCCGGACTTTCGGGTAATTGTGCAAGGTTGATGGCTGCTTCATCCACAGTGGGTGTACTGGTTGGTTCCATTTGTGCTGTTTCTGTTGTGGAAATCGAACCATTTTGTTTTTGAGGGGTACAGGCGCATGCAAATATCAACAGAGCGAGCGTAGCATATTTCAATATGGATTTCATTTTAGGGATATCCTTATTAGTCAAAATAGATCAATCACGAACTCTTCTCGTTGCGTTGATCACAGGCTTAATCTTACCATCGAACGCACCACACAACCTTTTAATCTGTTGCCTGAACGGTGCGATGCCAGATATAGTTTGCGTCCAACATCCCGCGACCAGTAGCCTATCAGCACGAGATTGGGCGTCCGCTCGAGGTCTGGCACATAGGTTCCCAGCAGCCAGAGTGCATTACCATCTACCCTATCATGACTTACCTGATTTGTGATTTCCAGTTGGGTAATGAAGTAGGCAAGAAGATCCTCCAGCACCCAGCCCGTTTCTCCCTGATAAGGTGGGGTATTCAAAATCTGTAGAAATTCCCTGGGGTGAAAAACACCTTCCAGTTGTTTTCTCCCAGCAAGGGTTTTTCCTTGCCCTGGTTGCGGCATCACGGTATCAGACTCGATGAGCCCAACGCTCCAACCTGGCACGCCACACAATAGCTTGTTTTGTATGGCTTCTTCTTTCGTAAATCCCTGATGTTTATGCGGGCTGTATTCCCTGGGAAAATAGACAAGACTTGGCGTATCAAGGATCTGTCGTAATCGAGACCACATCCAGACCGTTTCTTTTTTGTTGAGTTGAACAGGTATGTCTGTGTCTTGCTCATGCTGCTTCGTCTGGAAAAGCTTCCCTTCAGCAGCATGCCTGACCAATGCACTCTTCACTCGGTCAATCAGGTATGGCGCAGGAGCTGCGATGGGTGTGATCTGGAGGTGCGTGAATCCTTGCTGCATTTTCTTTTCGAGAAGCGGCTGGTTAGCTGCAATTATTACACTCACTTGTTCTTGTGATGGCGTTGGATATTCTTTCCCATCAATTCCAATCACACCCAGGGTTTTGGAATCGGGCAGTAATGTGATAACCTCTGCTTTTTTTAATGCCGCGATGATGCTGGTGTACTCTTGCTCAAGAACGGGATCATTCATACTTCACCATAAGCAGGTATTTTTTTGATTTCTGTGAATCCATGCCATTAATAATTCTTCGATAAGGAAGTATCTTTACTCTTGCCCCGGTGGGCGGAAATTTACTTTTCTCTTTACCACTTCATCCATCTCTTCAGGGGTGAGCAATGAAATTCCTCTAATGCTGAAAGTTCCACTTACATTGCCGATCAATGTAACTGCGGTTGTACTGATATCATCTGGGAGGTTCACGATAA
>JBDKSY010000407.1:0-5439 GCA_039680395.1 Anaerolineaceae bacterium
GTGTAAAAGATCGTGAAAACGCCATAGAAAAGCACTGCATTGGCAATCCACAGATTTCGGTTCCACCACATGCCAATGGCAATGGCCAATGCAAAAAAGATTGCCACGACAATTCCAGACCTGATCAACCCCTGAGATTGATAATCCAGTGGATCAAAGCCCATGATCTTTATCGGAAACGCACTAAGTAGAGGAAGAACTAGTGTGATCAGTAACATAAGAAGATCAAATGAACGCAGTGAACGGATCGTCTTCCAGCCCAGTGTCTTTACACCAATCACAAGAGCAGCAATGCCCAGTAAAGCCACCAGTGCCAGCGCAACTATCTCCCCTATAGCGAAAAGGCTTAATGCTGGTTTGGCAGTTTCCACGGCTGCAGCAGCCTGCTCCGAGTTGCCTGCGTTCATAACTGCAAAACCAAGGACAGCCATCAAGCAGATTACTGCAGCCAACATCAGATAGATAAAGAGGTTCTTCCTTTTTTTGCTATTCCAATGGACACGTGTAACATTTTCCAGGAAAAGAAGCCCAATAAAGAGCAATGCCTGTGCTGTGTAAATATAAGCTGTTTCTTTGACGATAAAATGCATCACTGTTGCACCTGTCACCAGGAACAGCGACAAATGGTCACCTTTATCCAGATACCGCAGGATCCCATACAATAAAACCACCCCAAACAATTCGATGAAAGCTTCATTGCGGGTATATCTGCCATAAAACAGCATGTAAGGAGATATCAAGAATAGCAACCCACCTATCAGTGAGCCAGCATTGCCCAGGTATTTGCGAAACCCGATCATCACAAATGCAACCGCAGCCACACTGAAAATTGCTGCAGGCACCCGTGAAGTAAAATCACTATCGCCAAACAGGAAATACGTCAGCGCAATGATGTGAAATTGAAAAGGTCCGTGGGTGATCGGGTCATGCCGGTATCCCTTGCCCTGAAAAAGGTCATAGGAAGGAACCACATGATTGACCTCATCGTGACTCATCGTCCGTACTCCTAGCATGGCAAAACGGCTGATCACCGCAAGAACAAGAATGACGATAATGATCAACGTTCGTACATTCCAGCGAGGAAGTATGGAAGATAATGAATGGTCCAGCCAGCTCTCGTGTGTTGGGGTTGAATTTTCCATAGTTGAAAAGTGAATGCCTGCTTTTATTGCACTACAAAACTGAAATATACCTCACCACCAGGTATCTTTACTCCCTGGGAATTATATAACCAATATCGGGAAATATATTTTCCTGGATCAAGTGGGGTTTTCGCAGCAATATAAAAATCGCAGGTTTCCATCGGTTTTGTGGTGTCACGACTGCATGGAATTTGTGAAATAGCGGATAAGGGTGTTCCACTTTGAAAAACAAGTTTGTAATCTGCAGTCCAGGTTGTGGTTCCATTATTGATCAAATTAATGATCAAAGTAAATTCCTCATCTCTGCCAAAGGTACTGTTATCAGCGGGAGATTGTGTACCATAAGCAGCAGAATCACCAGTCTTTTGTGAAATCGAAGTGCTTGTGGGAATGGACGAACCTGTCGTTGCTGTTGCAGCCACAACTGGTGATCCAGTAGTGCTCGTTGTAGAAAGGACAGGTAATGTCGGAGATGGCGGTACCGTAGTGGCAGTGGCAGTCGGTTCTACTGTATTGGTGGGTAGTGGCGTTTCTGTTGCCGCAGGCATCATCGCTGCTGTGCCAGTTAATTGTGCTGCCACAGTTTGTTGTGCCTGGGTATAGATCAGCATAGGATCTTCGCTGGGTTTTGCAGCTCCAAAGCTGCATCCTGTAAGGATAGCAGCAATCATCAAAAGTAGAAATAAACCAAAGAATGGTTTTTTAGTTCTCATCGTCAGCCTCCAGGAACATGTAGAGAATTTATCCTCTACATAATTTTCTTCCTATAATTTTTCATAATTATACTTGATGCAACTTGATCTGCATTTTCTCCAATACCCCCAACCTGGTAATTCTTTCTGCTTGCGGGGAGTATTGCTGGTACCCAACTTATTGTACTTGCTTTCCTTTGACCGAACCAAATAGAAATATGCAATGCCAATAGAAAAGTATTGAACCCCTCAGTTTCAGGATCTCACAGCAAACACACCCTTCTTCAAAATCTTATTCAGAAGAAATATTGAAGTAATTGTAGATCGCCCGGCTGATATCGGCTAAAAGTAAATTGTCTGGATCAAATAAGATCTGTACAGGATGGTATTGGAAGACCGCTATGACATAATTACCACCCGGTGAATAAACTATGCCTACATCAGCGACCTGTTTAATGACATAATCTGGTGGAGGGCTGGTCCAGCCATGCTTATGAGCAAATTTCGTTCCATCAGGCAGCCCTGCTTGAAGCAGTACACCAATACGATCACGATTCATGGTTTCGATCATGGCGCGGCATTCACCTTGCGTGATGGCACCATCATATGCTGCGATCAACGCTCCCCCACCTAACTCTGCGCATTGATAGATATCCTCCAGCAGCATCCCCATATCCAATGCTGAGGTCTGATTGTAAACATCTGGTTCTGTTGTGGTGTCGGTTCTTGAATTTGCTGGTGTGACTATCCTTTGAAGTAAAGGAGCGCCATCATAAAAATAACCCGCCATGAATGTAGACTGCAATCCGATCTCTTGCATATCTTCAGTCACTTGCAGTGGGCCCAGGTTGTAATCCATGACCGTTTGCATCAACTGATCAGCCGGATCATTGTAAGAACGAACGATCATCAATTCAAGCAGATCAGCGACATCCTGCGGGATAGGCTCGGTAACTCTTTTATACACTGAAACCATGATCGGTATTTTAACTGTACTGGCAGCAGTGAAAGCAACACCCGGTGTTGTTTCTTCGCCATTTTCATACCCGAAATACAGTTCTTGATCGTTCGAAAGATCAAGCAAATAGATTTCTGTCAGACCATCATAACTGGAAGTATCTATGATCTGTTCGATCAGGATCTTCAAATTCTCCATCGTGGGGCGAGCAGCGCTGACCTTTGAATAACTTAATGTCACGATCCGCGAATTCGGTGATTTTAGCGCGTCCACAATTAATGGGATTGAGCGGTCAATATCCAATTCCAGTCCGGGTTGGCCGGCTTCAAAAGATGAGGAGCCAGGGATCGGTACCGCAGCTGTTGGGGGAACATCGTATCGAACTGCAACTTCATTTTTCAGATAATCCCGTAACTGATCTTCATTAACCGTCGCCAGAAGAGGTACATCTGTTGGCTCAGGTAACCTGTCCCATAAGTAATCCCAAAAGCCAGACCAGAAAGGTTGGTTAACCCGCTGTAGATCAGCAGCAGTAAGCATTCCTGGAATGTTCAACTGAAACCCCACCATATTGGGTTTGATCTGAATGATCGCTCCATTGTAGTGAATTTCTATGGGAATCCCATATGCCTGATTGATACGGTCAGAAGTCTGCTGTTGTGTTAATCCACCAACGGGTACACCACCGATTTTCAACCCTGAAGGAAAGCGTTCACGAAAACGGCTATAGCTCACCAACTGAACGACCAGTAGAATGACCCCTAAAAAGATAAGAGCTAATGCCATCCAACGCAAAATGGAAAATGATCGTAATTTTCTCATCGAAATATTTCACCTATGTATGCGCGATTCTACCAGATTTTACACCCTTACCAATCCCGATGACAGGATGGGAAATGGTAAGGCAGGACAGCACCTATCAGAAATGCAAACAAAAGGATTTCAAAAGTGGCTTAGAAAATCATTGATTTCTCTTGACATATCTTTATCACAGGGGTATAACTGCGCCCAACATGTTCAGCACCGTCGTTATTTTCTGGCACCTTATTTATCTTCCCCAACTTCCCCTGGCGGCAGATTAAGGTATTTGGAAACTCCTGAACCAATCCACTTACAAGAAAAACTCTCCGCCAAAGCGGAGAGTTTTTTTATAAAATCAAGAAAAGGATGAGACATGGAATCAAGTAGTACAACAGAAAAAGAAGTAGATGCAAGTAGTAGTAGCAAAGCCGGCTTTAAAGTACGGGATGGTTTTTCGACCCGGCTTGGTGTTCTGCTGGCAACCCTGGGCTCAGCGGTCGGCCTGGGGAATATTTGGAAATTTCCAACCCTAACTGGTTCAAGTGGTGGCGCTGTCTTTATTATTATTTATATGATTAGTGTACTGCTCATTGGTATCCCAGTTTTAGTTAGTGAACATGCGATTGGCCGTACTGCCCGTGCGAATGCGGTAGATTCGATGAGAAAAGTCTCACCGAATAAAGTACCCTGGTGGTTGATTGGTGCTCTAGGGATCGTTTCAGCATTCTTTATCATGGCTTTCTACTCGGAAGTAGCTGGTTGGGTGCTGGCATATATTCCCAAAGCATTCTCAAGCTCAATTCTATCCACCGATTCAGCCGTTACCACACAGGCTTTCACGTCTCTGGTATCCAACCCAGGTCTGTCCATTCTTTGGCAGGCGATAGATTTGCTGATCGTTGGTGGCATCTTGATGTTTGGTGTCTCCAAAGGAATTGAACGAGTAACAAAGAAACTGCTGCCCCTGCTCGCCATTTTACTCGTGGTGGTAGCCGTGCGCAGTGTAACTCTTCCCGGCGCGAGTCAAGGTCTGGAATTTCTTTTCAAACCTGATTTCAGCAAGGTAACTGCTGCAACAATCCTGGCAGGCGTCGGTCTTGCGTTTTTCAAACTTTCCGTTGGAATGGGCACGATGATCACCTACGGGTCATACTTCCGTTCTGATCAGAATATTCCAACAACAGCGGTCCGTGTGGCATTGGCTGATATGTCCATCGCTTTGTTGGCTGGGATCGCCATATTCCCAGCAGTATTTGCGTATGGCTTTCAGCCAAATGCCGGCCCGTCGTTGCTGTTCTTAACCATCCCCTCGGTGTTCGCCTCCATGCCTGCAGGAAATGTATTCATGGTGATCTTCTTCATCCTCACCTTCATCGCATCGGTCGGAGCTCAGGTTTCCCTCCTTGAGGTGCCGATTTCCTTGATCAATGAGAAATTCAATCTATCAAGGAAGCTCAGTACGGGACTGGCAACAGCAGCCTTATTCCTGGTGGGAATACTACCAGCTTTATCGAACAGCCTGTTGGCAAATGTTAAAATCTTTGGATTGACTTTCTTCGATCTGTTTGACTTTGCAACCTCGAATATCTTCCTGCCATTAGGTGGATTATTCATCTGTATTTTTGTAGGTTGGGTATGGGGCAAAAAGAATTTCTACGCTGCTCTTACCAATAATGGAACATTACACAACGAAAAATTTGTGAATGTAATATTCTTCCTGGTCCGATTTGTTTCGCCGGTTCTTGTTCTGCTTGTTTTATTGAATGGATTGGGTGTATTTAGCTAATGCCGTTTTATGGAAATGGTGCGATCTTCCGGTTGATCGCACCATTTCTCTTTTTACCTT
>JBDKSY010000408.1:0-4149 GCA_039680395.1 Anaerolineaceae bacterium
TCAACAAATTCATGAAATATTTCGCATGTTTTTACGGTGGGTTTACATGTTCTACTCTTCTAGAATGGTATTGTAATCAAAAGGTTAGGAATGAATAATGAACCGTCTAAATCGTTTTAAAAATGAGGACGTTTAATTATGGCGGAATATGACATAAGTCCGGATGAATTACCAATATTTTTAGCTGAATCTGATGAGAACCTTCAAGCTTTAGATAAAGTCTTATTACTTCTTGAGAAGAATCAAGAAGATGAAGAAAATCTGCAAACTGCCTTTCGAGCTGCTCACACGCTGAAAGGTATGGCTGGAATGATCAACCATGAGCGAATGGTCGCTGTGACTCATGCCATGGAAACCATTTTTGATGCATTGCGAAAGAAAAGTCTGGATATTGACTCTCAGATCATTGATGCATGTCTGGATACGGTAGATAGTCTGAGGTTATTAAGTAAAGAGGTTGAAACTTCATGTGTATGTGATGTGGATGTGGATGGGCTGGTTGCCCGGTTGGAAGGCTCACTGCATCAAGGAAGGGCAACCCTGCTGCAAACGAAGCTGGATTCTACGGTAGAAAGCCCGACTGAACAGAAATTTGTTCAACCAACGGTTAAATATTCCGAGCCAGCAACGGATGCTTCTCCCCTTCTTCGGCCGAATGATGGTGATTTGCCAATTTCAGCCGATATTTCACCGAAAAGCATAGCCTCTGCGGCGCGAGCATTTCAAATAATTCTTGCATTACAGGAAATTGGTCAGATCACATATCAAGAACCCTCCATGGATGTGATTGATTCAGCTTTGCCAGTTCCACGGTTTGTGGCCAGGGTGAAAACGGATGTTCCTGTTGAAGAAATACGCAAACGATTATTGCTGGTTTCCGAAGTTGATCATCTGTATATTGGAAAAGAAGAAATCGTAGATAGTTCGAAACCTGTTAAGAGCACCTCGAAACCCGTAACTTCAATACCCAAAGATGGATATGACATGTTGGGAGATTACCTGGTAAAACGGATGGTAATTACTCTCGATCAGCTCCAGTCAATGTTGTTTCTTCAGAAAAAGGAAAATAACAAAAAGTTATTGGGACAGTTGCTGGTAGAAAACGGATTACTCAGCCAGGCTCAACTGGACGATGAAATCAGCCGGATGATCCTGGAACAGAAGGTTGCCACAAATTCAAGCAGTAAGGTTCCGGATCATAAAAACAATGGTTCGGAAATGACGGTCAGAACCACCGTGGGGCATCTCAATGCATTAATGAATATGGTCGGTGAGCTCATCACAGATCGCAATCATCTTTATCAGCTTCGATCACGGTTTGAAGCGGAGAACAAGCAACATCAAGGTGTAGAAGAGCTCGCTCAGACGGTAGCACATCTGGGAAGGATCACTGATCAATTGCAGGAAGAAGTGCTGAGTATCAGGATGCTTCCCATCAGCAATGTGTTTGATAAATTCCCGCGTATGGTACGCGATCTATCGCATAAGGTGAACAAGAAAATCGAGCTGGTCATTCATGGTGAAGATACCGAGCTTGACCGTTCTGTATTTGAAGAGATCAATGACCCGATCATCCACATGTTAAGAAATTGCATTGATCATGGCATTGAAGATCCTGCGAAACGAAAAGCAGCCAATAAACCTGAAGTTGGCACGATCACACTATCAGCTCAACATGAACAGGGACACATCATTATTACAGTGGAAGATGACGGTCAGGGGATTGACACGGCGAGCTTGAAAAAAAGTGCCATCAGCAAGGGATTGATCTCTCAAGATGAAGCCGATCACATGAGTGAAGAAGAAGCGGTGAATTTGATCTTCTTGTCTGGCCTATCTACATCAGATAAGGTTACCGATATATCTGGGCGTGGAGTCGGGATGGATATTGTGCGGAATAATATTCAGCGTATCAATGGCACGATTTCCGTTGAAACCCAACCAGGTTGTGGAACGCAATTCCAGATCATATTGCCACTTACTCTCGCAATTGTTCCTACCATGTTGGTCGAACTGAGTGAAACCACCTTTGCATTTCCACTGGTGATGGTGGCTTCGATCCTGCGGCTGGAGGATAAAGATGTCCAATTTATCCGTGGAAAACCAGTCACAATGCTGCGAAATTCTGTCTTACCGTTAGTGAAACTGAATGAAGTCTTCGAGTTTCCTGATTCCCAGCAAAATAAAAAAGGCTGGAATTATGTAGTGGTTGTCCATTATGGGAAATTGAACGCAGGCATCATAGTGGACCGTCTGTTGGGGCAAGAAGAGGTGGTGGTGAAATCTCTTGGCCCGTTGATCGGAGATATCCAGGGCATTTCAAGTGCTGCCATTCTGGGTGATGGTCATGTGGCACTGATCATTGATGTGCCTGGTCTATTAAAGTTATCTGGTATTCATTAAGAATTATCGAGGATGCAGGATGAAGCAAAGCTCTTCTCTCAATGAAGAATGGATCAATAGTTTTCAACAATATGCTTCTGAAGGGATAAGGAATGCAGCGAAAGGGTTTTCCACAATGCTGGGAGAAAACCTGATAGTTAGAGAACCTTCATTCCGCCAGGTTTCTATTGGCGAAATACCAAAGCTGCTGGGTGGACCAGAGACAGAAGCAGTTGGCATTTATTTACGAGCTGAAGGTGATGTGTCAGGGCAGATCATGCTGGTGATCCCGTTGGAGCGCGCACTACAACTGGTAGATATGCTGCTTGATCTGGCACCCGGTACAACAACCGGGTTGGGCACTCTTGAACGTTCTGCCCTGGGAGAGATTGGAAACCTGACCGCATCATATTTCTTGAATTCACTTTCACAAATGTCAGGATTTTCTGCCAGGCCTTCTCCTCCAGCTGTGATGGTTGACATGGTGGGTGCGATCATGGATATCATCATCGCCACTTGTGGGGGGAGCAGTGATTTTGTTCTGTTAATGCAAACTACATTTATTTGTAAAAATCGAAGTATTGAAACCAGTTTCTGGGTTGTTCCAGACCCATATACTTTAGAAGTTTTGTCTACAAGAGCTTGAGGCAGTATGGGTGATCCTATTAGCGTTGGATTGGGTGAGAGTGTGGTAAGTAGAAAAGAAGGGGATGTTCTTGTGGCTTATGGGCTGGGATCGTGTGTAGCGGTAAGCATGTATGACCCGCAAGAGAAAGTATGTGGATTATTACATGCTGTATTACCAGAAGATTCAAATGGCTCAGCGACGAAAACAAAATTTGTAGATACAGGAATAATGGAGTTATTACAAGCAATGGAGAAAGCAGGGGCACGTCGAAATCACCTGGTTGTACGCATTGCAGGCGGGGCTAATATGATAACCGCCCCTGGTTTCTCTAAATCATTTGATATTGGTACCCGCAATATTCAAGCAGCACATAAGACGCTTGAAAAATTGATGCTCCCGTTAAAAAGCGAAAGCGTTGGTGGGCATATGGGTAGAACTGTACGCTTTTTTGTTGGTTCCGGTCAATTGACAGTGAGGATGATCGGCGGTGAGGAAGCGAATCTTTAAGTCCAAGTGGAGCGAAATATCATGGAAAAGGTTTTGATTGTCGACGACGCAGAATTTCTTCGTGTTCGAATCTCCAAAATGCTTACGGGTGAAGGTTTTGAAGTGATCGAAGCCGAAAATGGCGCCTGCGCATTGGAAAAATACAAAGAAATCCATCCTGACCTGGTGTTAATGGATGTAACTATGCCTGAAATGGATGGATTGACTGCATTAAAAGCGATCCGAGGTATTGATCCTCAGGCTCGTGTGATCATGTTAACCGCGCTTGGGCAGGAATCGGTGGTTTTGGATGCCATAAAATCGGGTGCAAAAGATTTTATTGTGAAACCATTTGAGCAAGAACGGGTGATGGGTGCCATCAAGAAGATCCTGGCGTAAAACTGACGAGACGCAATGATCAATAACCAGGCAAGCCAGGTCCCTCCTACCTCTTTAACGCCCAGCATAAAATTGCTGATCGTGGATGATTCAGCATTTATGCGTTATGCGATCTCTCATCACTTTGAAGGAAATCCTTCAATCCAGGTGGTAGGCACAGCTCGAAATGGGATCGAAGCATTGGATCTGATCCCTACTCTTAATCCTGACGTCATCACGATGGATATTGAGATGCCAAAGATGGATGGATTAAC
>JBDKSY010000409.1:0-4594 GCA_039680395.1 Anaerolineaceae bacterium
AGATATTCATTATGACAAAAATTTTGATCATTGGTTATGGAAATCCTGATAGAGAAGACGATGGTGTAGCCTGGCACATTCTCCGTCTTATCGCATGCCACTACGGCATTCAGTCACCCCAAAATTATCTGGATGGCTTTTACCCTGAAGATAAATCTTTGGATTTGTATACTGCACTGCAACTTACACCAGAAATGGCGGAAACTATCGCTATTTATGATGCTGTGTGCTTCGTTGACGCTCATACTGGAGCAGTACCCAATGATATCAATGTGAAACATTTAGAACCTGGTTTTCAACAGAGCCCATTTACCCATCACATGACACCAGAGACATGCCTGAGTATTGCGCAGACATTGTATAAGAAAACTCCTGTTGCATTGCTTGTCTCAGTACGTGGATACTCGTTTAATTTTGAGCATGCCCTCTCACCAGTTACATGTCAATTGTCACAACTGGCAGCTGCTCAAATAGAAGAATGGGTGGACAAATTATCAAAAAAGTAAATATTATTCAAGGATATTTCCATTACATTTGTTAATTGACCGGTTTTAAAACAAATAGTACATTTGTGAATAGGAATCATGGGACTTGTATTAAGGAAGTTCGAAGAGTTGAATCGTTTTGTTGGATAAACTTATGAGTATCAATACTGACCTCATCATGACATTAAAAAGCATTCCCTGGTTTTATGATTTGCCACAAGACCAGCTTGAATCTCTGTCTACAATCGCGCGTTATTGTGACATCCCTGCAGGTACCATGCTATTCGAAGAAGGTTCAAGGACAGATGTGCTTTATATCCTCTTGGAAGGTCAACTTGATCTAGAAACTTTTGTTCCTACTCGTGGTGCAGTGAGTATTTATCAGGCTGAACCATTGGACATTATTGGTTGGTCATGTATGACCCCTGTAGTAAGGCAGCGAACCGCAAGTGCACGCGCCTTGACCCCCTGCCACCTGGTATGTTTTGAGGCTGATGAATTACTCAATGTCTGTGATGGAAATGCACAATTGGGTTATTTGATCATGCGCAGGATTGCCAATGTGATAGCCAGCAGGCTGCTGACTAATCGCCTGGAATTGTTCGATATTATCGTACACCAGCCATCAAAAACACTTCCTACTACACAGGAATAACTCCCCCCATAATTCGGACTATTTTGGTATAATAACCTGCTGATTATTCAAAATGCAGGGTTCCTATCCATTCAAATTTGATGAATTAATAAAGAAAATGCAGCCAGAAATTATTGCAAGAAAGATCTTCATACAAGGAATTGTTCAAGGGGTAGGATTTCGTCCCTTTGTCTACGAACAGGCGGTATCCAATCATCTACTGGGCTGGGTGAGGAATTCATCAGCGGGTGTGGAAATAGAAGTGAACGGAACACCTGGTGAAGTTAATGCGCTTTTGGATGCATTGCACTATCGTTTACCCCCACTGGCGCGTATTGATAACATTCAAGTTGAAAATATTTCTCCTGATGCTTATACCGATTTCCAAATAATTTCCAGCCAGCCAAAACCTGGCGAATTCATCCCCATTTCACCGGATATTTGTATTTGTCCAGATTGCCTGCACGAATTATTCGATCCAGCCAACCGACGCTATCGTTATCCCTTCATTAATTGCACTAATTGTGGGCCTCGTTTTACTATCATTGAAGATATTCCTTACGATCGCCCTATGACAACCATGAAAGAATTTCCCATGTGCCCGGAATGCGGATCGGAGTATAAGAACCCGCTCGACCGGCGTTTTCATGCCCAACCCATTGCCTGTGCTGAGTGCGGTCCACAACTTTCGTTTGTCGTAAATGGTAAAGAGATTGCTGTCAAAGATAATGCACTTCAGCTGGCAAGAAAATGGTTGAAAGAGGGAAAAATAATTGCTGTGAAAGGGTTAGGTGGTTATCACCTGGCCTGTGATGCACGCAATGAAGCATCAGTAATGGCTATGCGCAAACGAAAGAAGCGTAGTGATAAACCCTTTGCTTTAATGGCTTTCAATTCAGATATCATTTCTTCGGTTTGCGAGGTTTCTCCCGTAGAAAAAGAACTATTGGCAAGCAGGCAGAGGCCTGTTGTCCTTCTTCACTGTAAAAAGAACAGCCGCATTGCACCTTCTGTTGGTCCCGGTTTGAATACACTGGGAATCATGCTCCCCTATACTCCCCTTCACTACCTCTTATTGGAACCCGAAGAAGGTTTTCCTGATCTATTCGTGATGACCAGTGGAAATATGAGTGAGGAGCCCATTGCCTACCAGGATGAAGATGGTTTTTCCCGTTTACAACCGATCGCAGATGCATTTCTCAATCATAACCGTCCCATCCATATGCGAGTTGATGATTCTGTCGTCAAAGAAGAGAGAAATACCATTTATCCTGTGCGACGTTCCAGAGGGTATGCTCCTGATGCGATCACCTTATCGAGCCCTGTACCTCAAATGCTGGCAGTGGGAGCTTTGCTTAAAAACACATTCTGCTTAACCCGTGAAAAGTATGCTTTCATCAGCCATCACATTGGCGACCTGGAGAATTACGAAACGTATCGTTCCTTCCGGGATGGGATCAGTCATTACCAGAATCTTTTCCGTATCGAACCTGAAGTTGTCGCCTGTGACCTTCACCCTGATTATCTAAGTACCCGTTATGCAAACCAGTTCGCCTGTGAACGTGATTTACCGCTTATTCAGATACAACATCATTATGCTCACCTGGCATCGGTGATGGCTGAAAATCATTTACCAGCGGATGAGCCAGCCATCGGGTTATGCTTTGATGGCACGGGGTATGGCAGCGATGGTGCCATCTGGGGTGGTGAAGTTCTAATTGGGGATTGCAGAGGTTTCACCCGCCATACTCATCTGGCGTACAATCCCCTGCCAGGTGGAGACGCTGGAATTCTTCATCCCTCAAGGATCGCGTTAGCTTATTTATGGAAAGCCGGGTTGGAATGGATTCCCTCTCTTCCTCCTGCTATTTCCACTAATGCAGAAGACAGGAATACTCTACTGTCTCAATTAGAGCATAATTTGAATATACCGCTCACCTCCAGCATGGGGCGTTTATTTGATGCCATTTCTGCATTGATCGGGATCAGAAGTGAAATAAATTATGAAGGTCAGGCTGCCATATTGCTGGAAGCGATAGCTGATCCTGAAGAAAAAGGCTCTTATCCTTTACCATACATAGATGGAATTTGGGATGTCAACAGTCTTGTCCGATCAGTGGTGGATAATCTGCTAGCTGGTGTCAGCCAAAGTAAGATTTCTGCCAGATTTCATAACAGCATTGTTCAGGCAGTACGAGAAATTGCCGATCAAATCAGAGCAGAGCAAGGTGTTCAATCTATTACGTTGAGTGGAGGAGTCTGGCAGAACAGTCTCCTTTTTAGAAAAACTGTACCTTCACTGGAAAGTGATGGCTTTTCAGTCTACACCCATCATCAGGTTCCTACGAATGATGGTGGAATCTCATTGGGTCAGGTATGGATAGCTGCCCATCATGAACTATCAAAAACATCATCCAGAATGGAGTAAGAAATGTGTCTTGGAGTACCTGGAAAAATAATTGAAATACTAGATCAACCGGGCTTGAAAATGGCTCTTGTAGATTTTGGGGGAGTCACTCGCCAGGTGTGCGTTGAATCATTATCTGAAGTGAAAGTTGGTGATTACACTATCGTTCATGCTGGTTATGCATTGAACATCCTTAGTGAAGAAGAAGCTCAGGAAACGCTATCCATATTGCGTGAATTAGACGAGATCAAGGAATAACATTGTGGATCTGATCACAGGCTTTCGCGACCCAACCATTGTAAAAACGTTAATCCAACAGATCAAGAAGACCATTACTCGTCATTGGACAATTATGGAGATCTGCGGTGGGCAGACGCACGCCATTATGCATTACGGTCTTGATCAACTACTCCCCGCAGAGATCGAATTAGTTCACGGTCCCGGATGTCCGGTTTGCGTCACTTCCCTGGAATTAGTTGATAAAGCGCTGGCAATTGCTGCCAAACCTGATGTGATCTTTACTTCATATGGGGATATGTTGCGAGTTCCAGGTTCTCAATCAGATTTATTTAGCCTTCGCGCACAAGGCGCAAATATTCAAGTGGTTTATTCACCATTGGATGCAGTCCAAATTGCGCAAAAAAACCTTGATAAACAAGTAGTTTTCTTTGCCATTGGATTTGAAACGACAGCTCCATCGAACCTGGCCGCTCTGGCTCAGGCCCAGGCATTTGGTCTTCAAAATTTCTCGCTGCTGGTTTCTCATGTTTGTGTTCCACCAGCGATGCATGCCATACTCGGGTCACCTACCAACCGTGTACAGGGTTTCCTCGCAGCCGGTCATGTTTGCGCGGTGATGGGATATTGGGAATATCCATCCATCGCGGAGAAATATCAGGTACCCATTACTATTACGGGATTTGAACCGGTTGATCTACTTAATGGAATACTGCTGACAGTGAGAGCTCTGGAAAACAACCAGGTGATCGTTCAAAATGCTTATTCACGCGTGGTCACAGAACAAGGTAACCAAAAAGCCCAGCAGCTCATCCAGAAATATTTCGAACC
>JBDKSY010000410.1:0-2347 GCA_039680395.1 Anaerolineaceae bacterium
GCGAAAATTGCATAATGCGATGGTAATCCAGGTTTTGCCCAAAAACAGGATGCTTTGCAACAACCAGTCCTGATGAAATGTAATTCCCACCATCTCTTTCACAATGGAAAAGGATGGGAAACAGGTCAAGATCGGGTTTTTCGATGATCACTTCCTGGCAGGGTGCATGGGATACTACCCGGCAGGGAACAGGATGTTCCATTGCCTGCAGGAGGAAGGGAATAAGTTGGGCGGGTTGTAAACCAAAATATCTGGCGATATTGGATTTGGTGCAATATAGATTGCCAACTACAGGAAGGTCACTTCCCATCACAGAATTCAAGCGGACAGGGCGAGGTTCCAGTGCTTTAAGGATCCCTGCAGCCTGAAGCTTCCGGTCAACGGGTTTGGAAATTTGGATCAGATCATCCGTATCTTGTAGGATTTGAAGAAAGCGACGCATGGTTATGGATACCTCGTGAATATATGCTATTGTAGCATAGCTCAGTAAAGGACAAATAAGATAAATATAGTATAGTAATAAAAGATCATTCGTGCTACAATAAATATATGTTCAAAAAACTTACCCCCAATAAACCAGTGAAGCTTGAAATTGGTATGCCTGCGCCTGATTTTGTATTAAAGGAATCAGGTGGGAAGGAAATTCGCTTAAGCGATTTCCGCGGAAAGAATGTGCTGATTGCCTTTTTCCCCCTGGCCTGGACACCCATATGAACCGGGCAGATCCCGTCGTACGAGACTGATAAAGCCTTATTCGCGGGATTGGACACCCAGGTTCTGGGAATAAGTGTTGACTCGCAACCATGTTTGACTGCCTGGGCAGAAAGCCTGGGGGGAATCACCTATCCATTATTGAGTGATTTCTGGCCACATGGCGCGGTTGTAGAGAAATATGGAGTGCTGCGCGAGGAAGGGTATTCAGAGCGGGCGCTTTTTATTCTCGACCGTCGGGGGATCATCCGATATATTGACATTCACGATATTGATGACCAACCTGACAACCAGGTTGTGATCAAATTCATCCAGCGGATGGATCCGATCGCAGCTGCGAAATTCGCTGCTGTGATAGCTCAACCGACTGAGCCGGTAGAATTACCTCATGGTGGTATTGTCATGTACTGCACCTCGTGGTGCCCATCTTGCAGAAGAGCGAGGGCATGGTTTGCAGAGAGGAACATCCAATATACGGAAGTGGATATTGGTATGGTACCTGGTGCTGCTGCCCAGGTGATGAAGTGGGCAGATGGCAACCGAACCACGCCTACCTTTGATATTGACGGTACCATCATTATCAATTTTGATGAAGCAAAAATACGTGAAGCGTTGAAAGATAAAATGCCTTAATGTAGATTTTTCGAAAATCTAAGCCTGTTCATTCTACAAAAAACATACAATACCTTCTCTTTAAGTGAAGGCTAGACTCCTACAGTGGACTACCTCGTGGTCATTCTGAAACCGCGCTGCATGTGTAGAGAGCGATCGTTTTCCAGACTGCACCACTGAAAGATTTATTGGTGCGGTCAAAGAGCGACCGCACACTACCACTAAAAGACATAAGGGAAGTAGAATTGATCAATGCCATTGGGACTAATCCCATACTAATATTGGATTAGATTTCCAAATGGGTAAAAAGAGAATGAGACTCCGATTTCCTTGCAAGCCATAAGAAAGATCATGAGAGAAGAAGGTGTTTTATCCAGCAATTGTAAAAGACTTCCAAATCCACATGGCTTTCTTTTCATCTCTTAACCCTTCACGCAGTTTTTCTTTTGCCAGTGAGCTGTTCCCTGCGGTAGAAACAAACCTCGTTTCTTTGGAGAAAACATGTCATCAACCAATGAAATTTCAGCAAAACCAAACTTGTTTCAACGCCTAAAAACTTTACCCCGCAATGTATGGGCAGTCAGTCTGACAAGTTTCTTCATGGATGTTTCCAGCGAAATGGTAATAAACATTCTTCCATTATTCTTAAGCAACGTTTTGGGAGTACGCACTATCATTATCGGGGCTATCGAAGGCGCAGCTGAAGCAACAGCCAGTGTGCTTAAAGTTTTTTCTGGTTGGTTATCTGACAAATTACGCGCGCGCAAATGGCCTGCGGTGGTCGGATATGCTCTATCGGCGATTTCCAAGCCATTCTTTTATTTTGCCAACAGCGCCGGGATGATAGCCGGTGTGAGAGTGGTAGATAGGATCGGAAAAGGAATTCGTACTGCACCCAGAGATGCTTTGGTGGCGGATTCGGTTGATTCGAAGCAACGTGGATTGGCATTTGGGTTCCATCGGGCGGCGGATACCGCTGGTGCTATGGTTGGGCTTCTGATCGCATTAGGAGTAGTCTGGTTTG
>JBDKSY010000411.1:0-12445 GCA_039680395.1 Anaerolineaceae bacterium
ATGTATGGCTGAAAAACTTGACCTTGTCCGAATGCATAAATCACTGTATGCCCCTTCAGATAGGGAAATCCATATTGTCGAAGTACCTGTATTTTCATTCCTGATGATCAATGGAACGGGTGATCCCAACACCGCACCCATGTACCAGGAGGCACTTACTGCCCTTTATGGGTTGGCATATACCATCAAATTTGCCAAGAAGAAGCAAACCGGGCAGGATTTTAAAGTAATGCCACTGGAAGGATTATGGTGGGTGAAGGATCTGGCTGATCTTGATTTTAAGAATAAGGATAACTGGTTCTGGACGATGATGATCGTTCAACCTTCTTTTATCACTCAGGCTGATTTCGAAACCGCTCAAAAAATCGTACTCAAGAAAGGTGGCAGTGAGCTTGCAGCATCCGCTCGCTTTGAGGTTTATGATGAGGGTACTTCCGCCCAGGTATTGTATCTGGGTGCCTACGCGGATGAATTGCCAACTGTTGAGAAGATGCATGCTTTTGCCAGGCAGCAGGGACATGAACTGCATAAAAAGCATCACGAGATCTACATGAGTGATCCTCGTCGCACCGCCCCGGAAAAGCTGAAAACCATCATCCGCCAACCAGTAATCAAGCCTTAATTCTTCTACGACACACGGTATCGTGAGATTGATTCACCAACAAGAGCACCAGGAGCACAAAGGAAAACATATTCTTTGTGCATTTTATTGTAAATACTTTTATTTCTGTCATTGTGAACCCCCGCTTTTTAGGGTGAAGCAATCTCATACATAGAAACCGCTTCGCTGCGCTTACAGCGACTTGTCATTGCGCCCCCCGCTTTCTAGGGGTGAGGCAATCTCACGTATACAGACTGCTTCGCTGCGCTCGCAGTGACAGCAACTTGCCATTGCGAATCTCCACATTTTAGGGGGTAAACACCCTCCCGTATAGAGACTACTTCGATGCGCTCGCAGTGACAGTACCTTGTCATTGCGAACCCCCGCTTTTTGGGGGTGAAGCAATCTATTCATTTCTCAATAATTTATCATTCCTGGTTCTATTCATCCCTTGGAAAACAAATTAACCTGTTGAATTTCCAAACAATTCTTCAAATAGATCATTCCATTCTTGATTCATTGAATTTATCAGTGCAATTTTCTTCTCACGTGAACCTGCTTTTATCTGTTTTTCTCTAGCAATTGCAGTTTCAATGTTATTTCCAATTTCGTAATATACCAGTTTATAAACTTTGTACTTTTTGGTAAATATTCCCCCATTTCCAGAGCGATGTTCTAACACCCTCCGTTGTAAGTTATTCGTTACACCAGTATAAAGAACAGTATTATTTTTATTCGTTAAAATATAGATACTGTAAGAAATTTCTTTCATAATGTTCTAGATTTCATCATTATACCCAAAGAAGAAAGAGACTGTTTCGAGTTGCTTGCAGTAAAAGTGAGGTGTCGTTTCAGGTGAAGCGTATCAGTCTCCTGAAATCAGATTGCTTCACCCTGCAAAAAACGCAGGGTTCGCAATGACAGTTCAGTTCGACCCTGCGAGCGAAGCGTGGCAGTCTCCTGAAATCAGATTGCTTCACCCTGCAAAGAATGCAGGGTTCGCAATGACAGTTGGCTTGATACTATGAACGAAGTGCGGCAGTCTCTAAAGGAGCAGATCGCTTCGCCCAAAAAGCGGGCTGGCAATGACGAAAAATTAGTTGGTGCGGTCAAAGAGCGACCACACCAGAGAACAAATGGAGTTCGCAATTACAAAATCTATTTCATGGTGGTTTTGCGAGGTCTTCCGGCTCGTGTTCCACCCGCTGTGCCAGGGGATGCCCGGTATGCAGGTGCTGTGATGACCAGGAACTTGCAGAAACGCTGATCCAGCATCCGGCTGCGGATACGGGGATCGAGCTCATCCAGCGTGGAGGTGGTGGTGATCACCGTAGGCAGCTCTGCGTTGTACCGGTAATTCAAGATCTGATAGAGCTTCTCCCGTGCCCAGGGGGTGGCACTCTGCGTACCCAGGTCATCCAGGATCAACAGACTATTGGTGCGAACCTGTTCGAATAATTCATCATAAGTGACGACGCTGTTGGGGCTGAATGTGGCGCGCAGATGATCCAACAGATCGGGTACCACCACAAACATCGGACTTTCACCCATCGAATTGCGATAATTCCCAACCGCGGCAGCCAGGTGGGTTTTGCCACAGCCAAAATCGCCAGTCAATACCAGCCAACCGGCAGGGTCTTCTGCGAACTGCCGGGCAGTATGATACGCTTTTTCCAGACTTTGCTTGGCTTCTGGAGTGATCTTTTCTGTCTCACGCAAACGGAAATTACTGAATATCTGTTTACTGTGAAGTGGCAGCGAAGAAAGCTGTGGCACACTGGTATCCACAATGGGAGAGCGAAAATCGGGCGCATTGATGCGGATGGTAGTCACCAGCGAGGGATCGCGCAGGCGCGAACTGATCCGCCCATCAATTTCAGCCAGGCTTTGATTCGTGGTGATGATAGTGGGCAATTGGTTTACATAACGGTGGTTGATGATCTGGTAGAGCTTTTCTTCTGCCCAGGGAGTGGCATTTTGTGTGCCCAGATCGTCAAGCACCAGCAAAGGAATATTGCGAATCTCATCAAAACGATCTTCCATGGACTGCTCGCTGCTGCCATACGAAAAACGCAGCCAATCCAGCAGGTCGGGAACCGTCAGGAAAAGGGTTGCTGTTCCTTTTTCCACGGCGATGTTGGCAACTGCTGCAGCCAGGTGAGTTTTACCGCATCCATATGGCCCCATGAAAAGAAGCCAGCCTTTCATATTTTGTGAAAACTGAAGGGCAAAATTGAGTGCCAGTTTCAACGAATTTACCTGCTGGTCACCCAAACCAAGTCTGCCTTCCACGTTGAAATTTTGAAATGTCATATTCCTGAAGGCTTCAAGGTTGCTCAACTGGATGAGCCTCTGGCGATCAGCTTCTTCGACTTCAGCAGAACGGCATACACATACCTGCAGCTTACCGAAATCCGGGTGGTCAATGGGCACATCGCGGCGGATGAACCCTTTGCCATGGCAAATGGGGCACACATCCTGCTCTTCGATTTCTGGTTGAGGTTGCTCCTGCATATTATTCATCTTCCTGGAAGTATTTGCGATAACTTTCTTCGTAATCTCGTTTAGTTTTGGCATAACGTCCTTCCTCTTTCCAGGATGCGAGAATGGCTTCAATATATTTCCACCGGCGAACATTGTTCTCCACGGCTATCTGAATGGCATCCTTGATCCAATCTTCATGATAGGTGGCTTCTGCTTCTTTCAAGCTGTCAGCTATCAAAGGTGTCAGTGGACCGATATTTTCTTCGTATAGCTGATAGATGGTGCGGTGCTCTCGCCCGGTTTGAATACCAGCGCCTTCTTCGCCTGGCTGCCAGTTTCCTTTCAAATAAGCCTGTGAAACTGCCTTCCCCCGGGCAGAATTGAGAAAATAGAGCGGTTCCGTAATTCCTTCGGGTTGGGCAGCGATCACCATCCCTATTTCTACCAGGTGCAGCACTGCTTTTTCGATCTTGGCGGTGGTGATTGCATCTTTCTTTTCGCCCTCCGTGAACCATGCTGGCGGGTTGAAGAAATCTTCCGGGCGGATAAAACGCGCAGTACCTTCCTGCTGTTCCAGCAGCCAGAAGGTAAGCAGAGCGGTTTTCACTTCCAGTTGCGTCCTCAACATGGGAAGCACAGACTGAAAGAATGGTTCAGGAATGCGAATGGTCCTGACTTTATTGCTGGGAAACCCTGTGAACTGGTTCATCTCGATTTCTTTAAAGGCTGTCCAGCTTCGTCCGCTGCATTTTCGAACCGGGTTACATTACCCTGGAATAAGATGCCGATCCCCGGACTGGTGGGGCCATTGCGGTGTTTCGCCACGATCAATTCGATCTGTTCAAAATCGGATTTCTTGGCTCCCGGCTGATCTTTTTCCATCATATTGGGGCGATGGATGAAGAGAACGATATCCGCATCCTGCTCCAGGCTGCCAGATTCACGCAGGTCAGAAAGCACCGGACGTTTATCGGTACGCTGCTCGACTGCACGCGAAAGTTGAGCGGCTGCCAGTACAGGCACGTTGAGCTCGCGGGCAAGTACTTTTAGATTTCTTGAAATGTAAGAGACTTCTTGAACACGGTTATCTGTGCGGGTGTCACCACCCATCAATTGCAGGTAATCCACCAGAACCAGATCCAGGTTGTATTCCATGTGCAGCCGGCGGCATTTGGTGCGCAACTGCAACGGGGTGATGGCGGGGGTATCATCCAGGAAGATGGTCGTATCAGAAAGGACTTCGATGGCATGGGTGAATTTCGCCCACTCATTTTCTTGCAATTTACCCGTGCGCAAGCGCTGGGTATCTATGCCGGTTTCCTGTGCGATCAAACGTAATGCCAGTTGTTCGTTGGACATTTCCATGGAGAACATGGCAACGTGTTTTTTATATGTCAGGGCTGCATTTTTCGCTACAGAGAGTAAGAACCCGGTCTTACCCATGCCAGGGCGACCGGCCACAATAAGCAGATCGGATTTTTGCAACCCGCCCAGGATCTTATCCACATCGTATAACCCGGTGGGTACGCCCATGATCTCCGAGCCCCGCTGTGAAAGAAGATCAATGCGGTCATAAACTTCACTCATCACCGAGTTGATGGGTTGTATATCTTTCCTGGCGCGGCGTTCACTGATGGAAAAGACAGACTGTTCTGCATTATCCAGAATCGTATCTATGGGTTGCGCCCGATCGAATGCCATTTTCGCCATGGAATTAGCGCTGGCAAGCATATTACGGCGGATGGCATTATCCCGCACCAGTGTGGCATACGATTCAGCATGCATCGAACTGGGTGTCAGGCTGAACAGGTGGGTCAGATAGGCCTGACCGCCAATCTCTGCCAGTTGTTCGTGCTGCTCCAACTCAGTTGTGAGCGTAACATAATCAATTGGCATACGCTGTTCATGCAGACGTACGCATGCTTCCCAAACCCACCGGTTGCGCACGATATAAAAATCTTCTGGCTGCAGGATCTGGGCAACATCGAAATATGTTTCAGGATCAATGAGGACAGAACCCAGCACCGCTTCTTCAGCTTCGCGGTTATGCGGCTGTGCCTGCATTTCAGTGCTGGGAGCTGGATCTGTTGCGGGGTAATCAGTCATTTCTTGGGTTTATCCGGATCAGGTTGATCATCAGCAGGGGGTTCTGTATCTTCCTCCCCTTTGTCACCTTTATCTTCTGTATCCAGCGTTTCGAGGAAATCCTCGAATACTGACAACCGGTCTACGTTTTCCTCCGGTTGTTCTTCATGGGTTAATTCAAAGCCTTCTTCAGGAGTATTGGCATCTATCTCTTGTTCGGGGACAAAACCTGCCGTCTCCAAAATTTCGGAAGACATCAAAATGGGAACTCGGCAGCGGATCGCCAGGGCAATGGCATCGGATGGACGGCAATCCACAAAAATCAATTCATCGTTCACTTCGATGACCAGGTTGCCATAAAAAACATCATCTTTCAGAGAGACAATCTCAATACGAACCAACCTGCCATTCAATGACTGAATGGTGTTTTTCAACAGGTCATGGGTTTGAGGGCGGGCAACTTCGATCTCTTGCAGTGCCAGCGTGATGGATTCTGCTTCAAAAGCACCGATCCAGATGGGAAGATGGCGGTCTCCATCCCTTTCACGCAGGACGACAATACGATGTTGGTTGGTCAGGCTTACACGAACACTTTCGATCACTACTTCAATCATTCTGGGCATGAAACCTCACTCTTGCCAGTCGTTTTCTCTGGCAGGGTACTGAACAAATCTATTTTAACACGCCGGGAGAGGAGACGCAAATTACAATGGGATGGATAAAATATTGACTAATCATCTGGATATTTCTATAATGTATCCAGGTAGGGAGGACAGACAGGTTGTGCATGAAAGAAGTTGATTTCCTCAGAATTTAGTTTCAAGTTTTATACACAATTACTGGTGGGGATAATGTTGTTTGTTGCATAAAACGGGCGGAAGGAAAGAAAAACATATGAAGAAAATGCTTTTTCTTTTAGGGATAATCTTTGTGTTGGCTTCCTGTACCCATAACTACATATCCACTGAAGAATGGCAGAATGAAGCCACACAGACTCCAATCACGACTTTCACACAGGTGATCACCGCGTCACCTTCAGCTACTGTAATAGATAATTCTTCAGAATGCTTGCCTCCAATTAAGGATTTTGAATATACCCTTGACGTAGAACCACCAACAGAAGCAATTCCTCTGATAGATAAAGTTCTGCCTTCTTCCAGTAAATGGCAAATGGTATTGGACCTTCCTGATTATTCTTCATTGGAACTTGTACAAACGATCAACAACAGAACGATCTTTTGGATTTACACGGGTGGTCGTCAATTTGTGCGATATCAGGTTTATGGTAATGATTGGGAAAATGGCGATTTATATTAATGGTCCTTTAAAGAGCCAATTAAAAGTCTTTCATGATCGAGAGAATAACGTCTGGGGAGCCAGATATTCTGAATTGGATGAGCACGAAAAACCTCCTGTTGCCCTTCTTAATTACTACAATGAGCAAAATAATAAATGGGAACCTGTAACTCTCAACCTCGATGATCAGGATGAGTTGGCAATATATCAGATCGAAGTTGATCAGGATGGAATGTTTTGGCTTCTGGTAGAAAGTAAAGATGAATTTTTACTTTATGGTCTTGATCCGAGAACAATGACTATCAAACGCCATCTTCAAGATCATTTGGTTAAACCTCCTTTTACGATCTCGAACAATACCATATACATATTGGCTTATCACACTGATGAGGGTGTAGAACCAGGATATGATTTAATCGAGTATGCCATTAATGATGAACAGGCTGTTTGGGATTATGTTCCCTGGGATTTTTTTCATCCATATTCCGATAATCCAATGAGTTCTTGCGGTTTACCCAATTCACTTTTTGTTGATAGCCATCATAGAGTATGGTTTGGTGCTGATGGCTGGAGAGAGGCAACCGGAGATGGTTCTTATGACTGGCATGTCATCATTAAGGATCCTGTCTTTATTGATATCATGCCAGGAGCAGGGAAGTGGGTATGGGTAGAACCTCGAATAATGATGGAATCAACCGATGGCTTGATTTGGTTCAACTCTCTACGCGGCACTGGATGGGTTGATCCAGTGAAAGGAAAGTGGTGTGTGATCACCAGTTATGAGAGTAACGTAATGGCTGATCGTTATGGAAATCTGTGGCTTATTGCTGGGAAGTGGCTTTTTAGGCGCAAATAACGGAGCAGGGTTGTAAAAAGGGAAAATGGTTAATGCAGCTAAAGGAATCATTGTATTCGAAAGGGGCTAATAGATGTTGAAAACTTATCTAAGGTTAAGTATTGCTCTGGGCTTAATGCTAGCACTGTCATGTTGTGTGCAAAACAATGAAGCCACACCTGCAATTACTACAACAAATTCACCTGAAGCAACCCGCGAAAGGACAAGTATACAAAGTATTCCTACCGCTACTTATACGTTCACGGCAACAATAATTCAAAATACAGAGATTCCATTATCAACGGTTGTTGAAATATGTAAAAAGGAAAAAGACGAGGGGATTGATACAGGGAAAAAGGTAGTTATTGCATTGGAAAACTATTTAAAAGACAAAGGTGTTTATCCTCAATCTTTGAATGAGCTGATTCCAACATATTTACCCAGTATGCTATATGCGCCTTCAGGTCAAGAATTTGAATACCATTTATACAGTAGAGAAGAATCAGAAAGGCATACAGATCAATATAGGCTGGCATTCACTCCTAATTGTGGTATTGATACGAGTTGCGGTTATTATGAAAAAGACAAATTTTGGTATTGCTTGGAAGTTAATCAATATGGTAAAGTAAATACTTTAACACCATTTCTTAATGAAACACATCCAAATCTCAATAAAATGGTTTTTCTGGATCATTAAATTGTTTAATTCTAAGTAGTAAACCTGTTATGCCATTACACGAAAAACCCAAAGAGGTGGTCATGATTTCTTCTTCTAAACTTCCCATACCAGATTCTTCAGCCATGATGTGGCTTCAGAATGACAGTGTGCGTTCCAGAGGTGGTGCTATTGATCAGTTTTGGATAAGGTGCGTTGTGAACACCCCACCAACTAATGGTGCAGTCGCTCTTTGACTGCAACCTACAAATGCAAATGAGGGGTAAGGTGAATGAATTTATTTGAAAATATTTTCATGAAGAGAAATAAAGAGCCAAGAATAAAAATATCGAAAGAGAATATTAACGATTATTCACTCATTTCAATTAATGGAGAGAATTTTCCGCATAAATTGATCACATCGCTATATCTGAATGTGATAAAGAACGTATTTTCCGATTATCCGTCTATCGCAGTCAGCCAATTCATTGATGAAAGTCAAGGTATGTTGAAAGATAAATGTGCTCTATTCGAGCGTTTATCTGCTTTCTACAAAGTCGAAGTCATATTGACAAGAAAGTATGATTCGATCAATCAACCTTCCAAAAAAGATACAGAATATATCGTAAATATGCTTGGAAGTTTGAATACAGATTGGCTGAATGAAACATTGAGATATGGTGGTACCTGTCTATCAAATATAATTTACGGTTTTTGTGAATTTAGTCCTGATTGGTTGGAAAGGCTTATCGAAAGAAACAAATTATTTGTCAAATGGTATCAATTGGAGGTAGATCGAAACGCGATTATTCCTTTATTGGATCAAGCAGGGGTTATTTGCTTCACATCAGATTCTTATTTGGAATGTTTCGTGAAAGATACTAATGTTGAAAAAATTATGCATGAGTTACAAGAGTACACACAGTCGTAGAGATATGTTGCCCGTGCATCATTTCCCATCACCTTTCGGACTTCCGAAGTTTTTGCATATTTCATCCTTTCTGATGGTTGTGATAAATTTTGGAGTGTAGTTCATATAGACTTCGGAAGTCTGGGTTTATGAATTGCTTCACTTAAAGTGCGGGTGTTTGCAGTGGCACTTCATCCGTTGCAGGGTGCGATGCCAATGAGCTCTATTAGTTCAGTCAAAGAGCAATCATACTCAATAACCGTTTAAATAATATGCAGGCATCCTGTATACACAGAATGCCTGCAAAACATTAAGAATTTAAAATATTTTTATTGACCCTGCAAGAGCAGCTCAACTGCTTTATCGAGTTGAGGATCTTTATTATTGGCAACATCCTCTTCGGTCAGTTCGACCACATAATCCGGTTGGATGCCCACTTTGTTGATCTGGTTTCCCTTGGGGGTCAACCAGCGGGCAATGGTTACCCGGATGGCACCTTGATCATTCTGAAGAGGTATCCAGTTCTGAACAGTACCCTTTCCATAAGTGATCGTACCAACGATCTTACCCCGCCCGTAATCTTGAATGGCGCCGGCAGTGATCTCTGCTGCTGAAGCGGTACCACCGTTCACGAGCACAACCAGCGGGATATCCGTTGCCAGACCGCCCGCATTGGTTTTCAATTCCTGACGGGTGCCATCACCGTACTCTTCAATAATGGCAACCTGCCCCACTTTGACAAATTCAGAAACGACTTCCACCGCAGTGTTAAGATACCCGCCAGTGTTGCCGCGCAAGTCCACGATCAAACCGATTGGTTTCTGTGCCATAACGGTCTTCAACCCATCGCGTAACTCAGAGGTGGTTTTGTCGCCAAACTGGTAGATCACCACGTAAGCAATATTATTGTCCAGCATTTTCGCAGATGCGCTGGGAACGGTGATCTTGGCACGCGTGATGACGACATCAAAAGTTTCATCAGCTGCTTTACGATAGATGGTCAGCTTGACAAGGGTGCCTTCTTCGCCAAGGATGCTCTTCAATGCTACATCCCCGGGGATACCGGTCTGATCCACACCATCAATGGCAATGATCTGGTCCCCTGTCCGCAGGTCTGCAGCTTCAGCAGGGCTGCCGGGCATGGTGCTCATGATGGTGACGTAATCCTGGGTGGTATCCACCCATGCGCCAATACCGGAATATTCCTTGCCTGCCAGGTCTTCGTTCGCCGCCAGGTACTCTTCTGGAGTCATGTAAGAAGAATGCTCATCGCCCAGGCCTCCCATCATACCGCGGATGGCGCCCTGCATGAGTTTCGTGTCATCCACAGGCTGGTCTATATAATAATTGTGCACCAAATCCCAGGCTTCCCAGAATGGAGTGAACAAGGTGTTTGTATCCACCGGTGTGGCGGTTGCCTCTCCGTCCTGAACGGGCGTTTCTCCCGTGGTTGGCTTCTCGACTACCTGGGTAGTGGCACTCCCCGGAGTACCAGGTAAAACCCAACCGACAACAAGCCCGCCGGAAAAGGCTCCAGCAAGCAGACTGATCCCAATAACACTAATCAAAATGATGCGAGATACTTTCATCGGTCAACTCCTTATCATACCGATTTCATTGAAAAGACAAGTTTACTCCAAATACCTGTGAGATTGTTGAGAAAGCAAGCAAAATCACATTAAAAGTGGATCGAGCACTTCCGGCAGATCGGTGATTGCAGCGATGCAGGCGTTGGCGACGGTGTGATCAGTGCAGGAATGGGGTTTGATGGTGTAGAAGCCCAATTCTCTGGCTGCAGCAAGGTTTTTATCATAATCATCCACCAGGACGCAGTGCTGGTAGTCTGTTTCACCAGCTTTTTTCAAAGCAATTTCAAATGCCTCGACATCGGGTTTGCAGTGCGGGTAAACATCGAGAATATCAATGATATCTTCAAAACAATCTTCCAGACCCAACACCTTCAGGGTACGCTGTGCATGCCCGCGGTCAGCATTGGTGAAGATCACCTTTTTATTAGGGTAACGAAGCAAGATCTCTCGCAATTGGGGATCGGGTTCGAGGTAATTTTTGAGCGGGATGTCATGGACAAAATCCAGGTACTGGTGGATATCAATTCCATACAGGGTATGCAATCCTCGCAGTGTGGTGCCATAGATTTTGAAAAGTTTCTCACGGGTTGTGAAAGCTTCTTCTGATGGAATGCCTATAACTTCATGGATGTATTGGTCAATGCGTACACCAATCGCCTGCCATACCCCGCTGCCTGGCGGGTACAGCGTATCATCAAGGTCAAAGAATAATGTTGTATATTTCATAGCATGAAGTATACCCGAAGCTGGTTTGCCGGTGAACAGATTATTTGGTATGATTTTTATCGTAGGAGTATACAGAATGGGTAAGAACCTTTCACAAGATGAACTTTTTCGTTACTCGCGGCATTTAATGCTCCCCGAAGTTGGGCTTGCAGGACAACAGAAATTGAAGCAGTCCTCTGTATTGATCGTTGGTACCGGGGGGCTGGGATCACCGATCTCGCTTTACCTGGCAGCCGCCGGTGTGGGACGGCTTGGATTGGTGGATTATGACAGAGTTGAGATTTCTAATCTGCAACGGCAGATCGTACATGCCACTTCTACCCTGGGGGTGGAAAAAGTGGAAAGTGCGAAAAAACACTTGAACGATCTGAACCCAACCATTGAGGTTGTTCCCTTCAATACTGCATTGACTTCTTTTAACATTGATGAAATAGCCAGCAGCTATGATGTCATTGTGGATGGGACGGATAACCTGACCACCCGCTATTTGCTGAATGATTACGCTGGATTGCATGGCAAACCGTATGTGTACGGTTCAGTTTTCCGATTCGAGGGGCAGGTGAGCGTCTTCGATGCCCGCAAAGGCGCCTGCTACCGCTGTCTTTTCCCTGAGCCACCACCACCCGAACTGCTTCCTTCCTGCTCGGATGCGGGCGTTATGGGAGTGCTGCCTGGTATTGTTGGCTGCATGGAAGCCAACGAAACGATCAAACTGCTGCTGGGCATTGGCGAACCATTGATCAACCGGTTGGTGCTGTTCGATGCACTGGAGATGCAATTCACCGAAATTCACTTGAAGAAAAATCCAGCCTGCCCATTGTGCGGAGAGCATCCCACGATCCATGAATTGGTGGATTATGAACAATTCTGTGGCGCGCCCTACCGCCGCTCTAATCAACAAGAGAACTTATCGAATTGCATATCACCCAAAGAACTATCTGGTTTGTTAAAAGAGAAAAAAGAACTTCTGCTCATTGATGTCCGAAACCCGGTGGAAAGCCAGGTATCCAGCCTGCCGGGTGCCACGATTATTCCTCTTGAGATGCTTACTTCTCGCCTGTCAGAATTCTCTCATGACCAACCTATCGTGGTATTCTGTCGCACCGGGGTGCGTTCACAAACCGCGGTGGGGTTAATGCAGCATGCAGGTTTCTCCAATGTGCGCTCACTCCAGGGAGGCATCAATGCCTGGGCGAGCCAGGTTGACCCTTCAATGAACCAATATTAGTAGCCATTATGAAAAACACCCATTTTCTATTCATTA
>JBDKSY010000412.1:0-1738 GCA_039680395.1 Anaerolineaceae bacterium
AATCATCCCCAACCATCCATGATGGGTATTTACCCACATTGATCTTTGCGCCATGATGCTTGCTACCGATCGTGATTGTTGTTTTCGTCGTTCTACCCTTGGGGGGATACCAAGAGTTCTCTGGGAATTGAACAGCACCTGCAACCTGGCATGCGGTTTCTGCCATGCCAGCCCGCATACTGAAGCCGGGCTTTCGACGAGCGAAATTTACCGTATGTTGGATATTCTGGCTGAACTTGGTGTGAAGGAAGTCATCTTTTCGGGAGGTGAACCCCTTTTACGAAAGGACATATTCGAAATCCTTCATCACGCCCAACTGGCAGGTTTTCAACTTGACCTGTGTACCAATGCAACCTTGGTGACTGCTTCGATTGCCAGAGAACTGGCTGGGCTGCTCGCTGAAATTTCAGTATCGCTGGATTCCGCTGATCCAAACGTGCACGATCAACTGCGCGGGCGGCTGGGTTCCTGGGAAAAAGCTGTTCATGGCATTCAATCGCTGGTTGAAAACGGGTTGGAAGTACATGCCATTACCCTGGCCTGTGATCAAACCGTTCCAGGGATGGAAGCTACTATCCAAACCCTGACAGAATTAGGCGCGCAATCTGTAACCCTGCTGGGCCTGATGCCTGTTATGGAAATGGATAACCAGTACACCTTCTCTCCTGGAATGAAAGAAAAGCTTATCCATAGCTTGCCTGGGTTAAGAAAACGCTATCCAACCATTGTGATCAACACCAAACGCATCCTTGCAACCGAGAGCGAAAATGCCTGCGGTGCGGGTCAGAATATCTGGGGGATCACGGCAGAAGGAATGTTGATCCCTTGCATCTTGCTGCAACACTGCACACAAGGGTTATCCATGCAAGACCTGAATGGTTACCATACCTGGCAGGAAGTGAATGAACGGTTGAAAGTACTCAACCCTGAACCTTACTGGAAGCAGTGTTCTTCCTTCTACAATGAGGACCCTAATCAATGATCATCCCCACACTGATGTATCATTCCGTCGCCCCTGAACCCTTGGATTATCTCCGGGTTACCTGCAGCCAGTTCCAACGCCATCTGGAACATCTCTGCACTAATTACTCGGTTGTCTCGCTGCAGATGATCCTGCAGGCAAAGCAGAGGAATATACCCATGCCTGCCAAACCTGTGTTGATCACCTTCGATGATGGCTTAAAAGATGGCTTCGATCATGCCATGCCATTAATGGAAAAAGCAGGTGTACGTGCTGTGTTCTTTGTCATTCCTGCTTTTTTGGGAAAAGATACTCGTTGGGATCATAAAGCTCCAACGATAGAACCACATATGAGCTCATCTGATGTACTTGCTCTTCATCGTGCGGGGTATGCTATTGGGAATCATACACTCACCCACCAACGCTTATCCAAACTGCCTGTGGATGAGATGAGACAGGAATTCACCCAATCTCATGCCATCCTGACCGATCTGCTTTCACAACCGCCGGTGGCATTTTCATACCCTTATGGTGATGGAGATGAAAGAAGCCGGCAGGTTTGCCGTGAAATGTATTCTTTCGGATTTGCCACCGTTCGTCAGGGGGTATTCGATTGGGACATAGAGCCGGAAAATATCCGGCGCATTTACGTCTCTCCCGATGACACTCCCGAACAACTCGATGCGAAAATTCAATGCTACATGAAACAACGCCAGCATGAATGATGTGCCAGAAGTCTCCGTCATCATTGCAACGTACCACCGGTATTCGCTGTTG
>JBDKSY010000413.1:0-2274 GCA_039680395.1 Anaerolineaceae bacterium
GATACAGATCGTTCGAGATTCTGAACCGGCAAATTAACAAAAATTTTTGTAGCCATATTACATCCTTTCTACCACTGATATCTGCTGTTTTCTCTTGGAAACAATATTGTTAGCTTTAGATATTCTGGAATGACTTACTTGATATTCTTCTTATTTGGACTAATCTTATCTTATTATATTATTTTGAATGGTTAATTTCAAGGGCAAATTCTAGAAGAAGAGTTTTTAAGATCAAAAAGATAATGGTTCCATATGATGGGATAGATATTATTCAGAATGATCGTAAAGTCTCAGTGATATTTTCGAGTTGTGTGAGGTGTTTGTAAAAAATCCAGGTCCAACACTTTCAGCCACCACAAATTCGACTTTCAAATAAATTACCGCAGGTAATGAAAAATCCTCACCGGTTGAAAAGAAAAATTCCATCTGATCACGACCAAATCCTGTTGCTCCATTCAGGCTTCCGATCGAGCTGCCCCAGTTTGCTCCATGTCCCTGCACAACACGAAATATTCCCAGATCGTCAGATGCTATTTCAACCTGAGTGATCCCTATAGCATATCCCAATACTGCTTTCGCCTTGAGCAAGATCCGTAGATCTTCTTGAACTTCTGCCTTTTCTTTCTTTACCCATACCTGTGCAGTCAAATACGGATCGTCGTTAATAGCCGTCACTTGATCATTACCCAACCGTTTGTAAGGATAGAATGCGGTCTGCTGTAATCCCTTCCAGAATACAAAAGCAGTTGCTCCCACGAGGAGCACGGTAAAGAATACCTCTCCGTATGGGTATTTCTCTTTAGTGCGAAACAAGGGGCTTTGCAAACTACGATTCAGGGAAATATTGAGGAGATCAATGATCAACCAAAGGCAAATAAAGGTTAATGCACCACCAACTATGAGGAGCACCATGATAACCGTACTCCTTTCGCATTTTCACATGCGATGACCTGATTCCATTATACAGAATTTCTACCCTGACTTTTTAGGTAATCATTTTTGGCTAATACGGATTATTAAGATACATGCACCCAACGCCCATATACAATGATCGCCGTCAAAATGAATAAGATCATGCTGACAAATATTTTTGGCTTCTCTCGACTTCGAATGTGACAAATGAGCGAAAGTAGAAATATGATGGCAACCATTCCTGCACAAATCACCGTGATGACCCCCGGCATCCGTAGTAAACCTGGAAGGATCAACCCAACAGCCCCCAGCAAGGTAAGGACAGATATGATCCTTAATAACACCGGAGTACTGTTTCCCATTTTCCGAATGGCATTCTGCATTTCAGGCTTCTTCTGGCGTAAACCATGGCTGACCGATGTATCCAGCAATTTGATTGCCACTATTCCCTGAATAACCCATAACACAATGTTCATTTTTCCTCCTCATGCCACCAAGGAATGGAACTGTTCAGATTTTCTGTCCCCTGTTAAAAATACCAGCCCCAATAATCCTGAGGCTGGTAGTGAAATTATCGCCGGAAGCAAAACCATCGTTTGGGTCACCTTTTGAAAAAAGGATAGCACCAACTATGTTTGCCTTTCAGAATTGCCATTTTGTTACTTCTCTGATCTATCAGATCGGCAGGTAGAGAAAATCACCATTTCATCTATCATACCTGACTTTGAGCACCTCTGATATTAATAATCTTTCTTGATTAATTTTTCCTTTCGAAAGTACATTTTATCTGACTTAACTTTCCGGTTTCAAATATCCACCACCTGATAAGGTGTATGTCTTTCCGCCCAGCTCAGGGTTGGAAGCCGGATCATAGGTAACGGTAAACCCATTCCCAATGATGTTGGTAATGCTTGTTCCGGTTATTCCACTGGTGTCTACAAAGCGCGTCAAGGAAGAATCCGCGGTTACCGTCCAGGTGCTGGTTGCATCCAATGTGAGGTTAACAGATTTCGCTGTGTTAGCTGCATCAATTGCCCCAACCAGGGATGACCGGTTTTGAAGCGTCAGATCAATGCTGCTGAGTTCATCAGCTGTCAGATCACCTTTGAGAGCCTGGCTATCAGCCGTGAAGATCACGATACCGCCATTTTCACCTGTTTTACCCCAATTCCCAGCGGCTGCATTGATCAATATTCCACTACCAATATTCACTTCAACACCTGTTAGGGTGATCACACCCGTGGAATTGGTGATATAGAATAACGGTCCACTGGTCGGAGTATATTCGAGTTTTCCACCCGTCATGGTAAAAGTTCCCTGTGTACCTTCAGCATCGCCTGACATACTCTGGTAGATCATGAC
>JBDKSY010000414.1:0-4064 GCA_039680395.1 Anaerolineaceae bacterium
TACTTTTCTGGCAGGCATGGAACGGATTGGCCCCACCAACGCTTCGACTATCTCCACATTAGAACCTGCAGTGACAGTGATCCTGGCAGGATTGCTGCTGGGGGAAGAGCTCACAATCTACAAGATCATCGGTGGCGTGCTTATCCTTGCTGCCGTGATCCTGTTGACACGAGCGGATAAGAAAGAGGGAACATCAAAGAACAATAGTGTATCTTCGGTGTAATTGGTAAACCCCCGAAATATTCAGGACTTCGAGGGTTTGCTTGATCCTTTCCCGAAATAGCATATTACTTACATAACTTGAAAAAGGATTACATTAAGAATAATATTACATGGGGCAAATAATATTAAGTGAAAAAGGGGTTTAATCTATGAATGCGTTTGAATCAGTAATTGCTTCATTACTTGAACATGAGGGTTTTTGGACAAAATTAAATTATAAAGTAGAGTTAACTAAAGACGATAAGAAAAACATAAATCGGCCATCCTCTCCACGTTGGGAAATTGATGTCATCGGGTACCAGCCACAGACGAATATACTTCGCGTTGTTGAATGTAAATCATTTCTTGATTCCGGTGGGGTCAAGCTAATCTCTTTTGATAGAGGTATAAGTGCGAATACTCAGCATTTGAAGTTATTCAAGTTATTCAATGAAGACAAATTACGAGAAATAGTTTTTGATAGATTATCTTCACAACTTGTGGATAAAAAATTATGCAATTCATCCCCAAAAATAGAGTTATGGTTAGCTGCAGGGAAGATTTATCAACAAGATGTAGAGCCAATTAAAAAATTATTTTCAGAAAAGGGTTGGTTCTTATGGACACCCGAAGATATTAGAGAGCGAACTGAAAAACTTGTTAATTCTGGTTATGATGATTCGACCGTAACAATTGTCTCCAAACTACTAAAGAAAAAGTGATTTGGATAGAAATATAAAAATTGGTTCTTTGCATATTTTTTTCATTATTCAAGTAATTGGCACAGACTTCCGAAGTCCTGAAGACTTCGGAAGTCTGCATGTATACTTTCTTGACAAACCTGCACCCCTTTGTTATCCTTTACTCATCGTACAATAAAGAAAGAGTAAGAACAGTGATTCGCTAGCGGTAAGAAACCTATTGTCTCCAGCCCATTCAGGCATTTGTGCCTGTGCGGGCATTGCCACCCTTTCGGGTGGGTTTGACTTTCTGCATCTGCAGAAAACCAGCAAACACTGGAGGCGGATATGCTTACCGCTCATCATTTAAGTAAATCGTACGATCTTCAAACCCTTTTTGAAAATGTAACCTTCTCTATCAACCCTGGCGACCGCATTGGTTTGGTGGGCACCAACGGCTGTGGCAAGACCACCCTGCTGCGAATTTTAGCAGGGGTAGAGCAAACCAACACAGGCAGTATCTATCGTGAAGCCAGCCTGCGGATTGGTTATCTCCCTCAGGGATTCGAACCGGAGAAAAATACCACCATCGCCGATATCATCGGCAAGGCGATCGGATCCATTTCAGTGATGGAGACGCGCCTGGCAGAACTTTCTGCCGGCCTGGCACAGGATCCACATGATCCGAAACTTGGCCGTGAATACGACGACCTGCTGCAGCAGATTCAAAACGCTGATCCAGGGAGGGTGGCGGCCATCCTCTCAGGGTTGGGATTGCCAGACCTCGATCAGAATATGCCGGCTGCGTATTTGAGCGGAGGGCAGAAAACGCGCCTTTCACTGGCATTGGTGCTGCTGGTAGATCCACAGATATTGCTACTGGATGAACCCACCAATCACTTGGATATCACCATGCTGGAATGGCTGGAGAAATGGCTGCGAGGGTTATCCAGTGGGGTGCTCATTGTATCGCATGACCGTACCTTTCTGGATAACACCGTTACCCACATTCTCGAAATGGACATGCTGCAGAAACGGGTGAAGGAATACGCCGGCAATTACAGTGATTATCTTGCACAGCGCCAGAACGAGCAGGAAAAACAGGCTGCAGAATTCAATGACCAGCGGATGCGCATCCGGCAGATGAAACAGGATATTGCTGCAGCCAAAAATCAGGCAGCCTATACCGAGCGGCAAGCCAGCTCGGTTCGCATCGGCGGGCCGGAAATGAAGATCAAAGGTGCCAAAGATTATCATCATGCCATGGCAAAGAAGGTTGCCAAGAAAGCCAAAGCACGAGAGAAACGGCTGGAACACTATCTCGAATCGGAAGAACGGGTAGAACGCCCGGTTCTTGCTCCCAAAGTGCGTTTTGGATTCGGCAAAGTATCCCATCTGGGCCAATCGGTTTTGGAGCTGGAGGATTTAAACGTAGGTTATCGCGCAGAAAAACCGCTTCTGTCTCATCTTCGATTGCAGGTGCAATCAGGCAAGCGGATTGTCTTGACAGGCCCCAACGGAGCGGGGAAGACGACACTGCTGCGCACCATCGCAGGTGAGATTTCTCCTCTTGCCGGGCAGGTATCCCTGGGTAGTTCGGTGAGAATGGGAATGATGGAACAGGATCAGAGCAGCCTTGATCCCTCTCTATCAGCTGTGGATACCATCATTTTCGCCTATCCCAATGAAACGCAGGCACGCAGTTACCTGTCTTCATTTTTATTCCTGGGAGATGAACCACTAAAATTGGTGAAGTATTTGAGCTATGGCCAGAAAGCCAGGCTCTTGCTGGCGAAATTGATCGCAGAGGGCTGTAATTTTCTGTTGCTGGATGAACCCATCAATCACCTGGATATCCCCAGCCGGATGCAGTTTGAAACTGCTTTGAGCCAGTTCCAGGGTACTGTGCTGGCGGTGGTTCATGATCGCTATTTCATTGAACGTTTTGCTGATGAAGTGTGGTGGGTGAAAGAAGGTGGTGTACAGGTTGAGTACAGGCTGGCAAGCATTGCTGCCATCAAATGAGGCCAGATTTGTTGATCGCTGTGCCGCTGGCATACACCTGCTGATTCTTCTTTACATAACCATCGTAATCCTGCTTCCATGCCTGGCGGGGATCCCAACCAAATAGTCGCTCGAATGCCCGGTAGAGAGTGATGTTTTGCCTTGCAAAGGTGTTTGGATTACGGAAGAACATCTCAAGATAACCGGCAATGAATTCGCTATTATTCTTGAAGACATACGGGTTGCCCACTGGTTGTGGGTCAGTTTTGGCTGCCTGGCTCGCTTGATATTTCTGATAGCGCTCCATCTCCAGTTGTTTACCTTCTACAAATAAATGATGGGCTTCAGCGTTATATAGAGCGCCATCTTTTTTTAGCATACCGGGTAAAAGACCAGTGCCTTTGCGAGAAATCCCACTCCAGCTTTCGAAATGTTCGAGCATGTGTCCGAACTCGTGGATGAACGGTGCCTGTGCAGGCATCGCGCCATAAAAGCCTTCAAATATTCGTTGCATATAAAGGCGAATGCACTTGAGCGTAAGGTGATAATCTCCGCCACCTTTCCCACCAGCAGCAGCAAAACTGGCTTTGGTCGGATAAACCCAGAAGCTGCGCCGTTGCTTGAGGAAGCGTGCCAGCATTTCCTGCCGGAAAAAGAAGATTTCGCACAGATGACCCGCTATCAGGATCCTTACCCCTTCGGGTACAGGTTGATCTGCTTGCGGTTTGGGAAGCTCCCTCATGCGCACACGGAATTTCCTGTTGCTTAATATTCTCTGCATCAATGCATGAAATTCTATCTGTTGCTTTTCATTCAGAATGGTGAGAATGGGAAAGTAATGAGCCAGCGCCTGGATCTGGCCGGTCAATTGAAACACCAGGATGGCTGCCTGCGGCTGGCATTCACTGCCAGACAAGTTTATGTATGGATTGACACCATCCTTGAGTGCCCTGATAGGAATATCACCAAAGGGCGCATCCAAGGTCAGCGAATCATCGAGGTCATACACTCTTTCGCCGATCTGGATGCGCCCTTCTTTGGGCAGTACCCGGCATTGCCGGATATCGTCAAATTGCATTAAACCGCATTTTCCTCAGGGTTGAGTTCAGGGATCGAATTCTGGTGTGCTTTGTCATATTCTGCGCGTTCACGCATCTGACTGCGCAGTATCGCCACATC
>JBDKSY010000415.1:0-3900 GCA_039680395.1 Anaerolineaceae bacterium
ATGAAGATGAAATTACTTTACTGTCACGTTCGATCCATGTCTGTGCAACGGGTCCAGGTAGAACCTTTTTTTGCATAAAGCCCCTCCTCGGATGAATTTTCGTTCCTTAAAATTATATCATTGGAAAAATTTGCGTTTATTCGACAATAGAGGTCACAGGAAGGGGGAGATTGTTTTTATTATTATTAAACTGAATTGTTGACGAGGTTCTGATTCACGAGTATTATTCATGAAAATGCGATCGAAAGAAAAATTTTTCCAGCGCGTTGCTAAATTTATTCGTGATGAGATCCGATGGTTAACTCCAGGATTGGGGGTTAAACGTTGGTTGGTGCTTATCCTGGCAGGTACAACACTTCTAGGTATTGGTTTTGCCGTACTGGTACTGGATGTTTATCGAACTGCACCTGACACGTGGTGGCTGCCAATATTATCCTTCTTATCCCTCCGGTTTCTTGACCGTACATTGCGTGCGGTAATTTTCGGAGGGCTTGGCATCCTTCTTATCGTGGTTGGCATCTGGGGACTCAACCGTTCGCTGTTAAAGCCATTCATCAGATCAGGCAAAGACATTGTTGATACCCTTACGCAGCATCGGCGTCGAGAAAGAGGTCCGCGCATTGTCACGATTGGTGGCGGAACTGGTCTGGCTTCGCTTTTACGCGGGCTAAAAAGTTATTCTACCAACCTGACCGCAATTGTTACGGTAGCGGATGATGGAGGCTCATCAGGTGAACTGCGCAACCGGATGGGCGTATTGCCACCGGGTGATCTGCGTAACTGCCTGGCAGCACTTTCCAATAACGAAGCTTTGATGTCGCAGATATTTCAATATCGCTTTGCGGATTCCACCGGTTTGAACGGGCACAATCTGGGAAACCTTCTCATCACTGCCCTGGCGGATATCACGGGTAGTTTTGAAGAAGCGATTGCAGAATCGGGTCGTGTGCTTGCTGTGCAGGGGCAGGTGCTACCTTCTACGCTGCGTGATGTACGACTTTCAGCTGAAATTTCAAAAGACGCAACCAAACCGTCAATAAAGGTAAAAGGAGAAAGTCAGATCCCGCAAACGACTGGCAAAATTGAACGCGTCTGGCTGGAACCTTCCAATGTTCTGGCTTTTCCGCCGGCAATTCAAGCTATCTTAAGTGCAGATCTTGTCATCGTAGGCCCTGGCAGCCTGTATACCAGCATTATGCCTAACTTGCTTGTTCCTGATATTGCAGAAGCAATTCGTGCCAGTAAAGCAATGAAGTTTTATATCTGCAATGTAGCAACCCAACCTGGTGAAACAGATGGGTATAGCTGCGCCGACCACCTTCGCGCGATTGAGAAGCATGTGAACGGACGTATCTTCGACCTGGTGATCTGTAACAATCAGTTCGATGGGCATCTCCCAGCGAACAGCGATTGGGTAAAGCCAGACCCCGACCTTGAGAAGCAATATGCGATTTATTGCACTTCACTGGTGGATAAAAGCAACACCTGGCGTCACGCTTCAGATAAGCTCGCTCAGGTTGTGCTTGACCTTTACCAGGAACGAACAGGACCTTTAGTTGGAAAAGATGAGAGCAAATGATAGCGATATATTTGCACTGGCATGGTAAAATTTAGCCATATAAAGATATGGAGGACTATACAATATGAAAATTCAAGTTGGAATTAATGGATTTGGGCGAATTGGCCGCCAGGTTTTAAAAGCCATAACTGAATTACACGGTGATGAACTGGAAGTAAACGCAATCAATGACCTGTTTGATATCAAACAGAATGCTCACTTGCTTAAGTACGACTCAAACTACGGCGCTTACCGTGGTTCAGTAGAAATTGATGGAAATGATCTGGTTGTTGATGGTCACAAGATCCGCGTATTTGCTGAAAAAGATCCAGGCAGCCTTCCCTGGAAAGATCTGGGTGTTGATATTGTGATCGAATCCACCGGCCTGTTCACCGATGCCATTGGTGACCCTGAGAAGGGCAAACCAGGTGCTCGCGTGCACATTGATAAAGGTGGAGCAAAGAAAGTCATCATTTCTGCGCCTGCCAAGAATGAAGACCTGACTGTTGTATTGGGTGTGAATGATGAAAAATATGACCCTGCGAAGCATCATGTTGTTTCTAATGCTTCCTGCACTACCAACTGTCTGGCACCAGCTGCAAAGATCTTGCATAGTCAATTTGGAATTCAATACGCAGTGATGACCACCATCCATTCTTATACCAATGACCAGGTGATCCTGGATCAGGGGCATAAGAAAGAAATGCGTCGTTCACGTGCTGCCGGATTGAATATTATCCCCACGACAACTGGCGCCGCAAAAGCTATTGCTCTTGTCATCCCCGAATTAAAGGGAAGATTTGATGGCTATTCCCTGCGTGTTCCAACCCCAACCGTGTCGGTAGTTGATCTTTCTGCTACCCTCGAGAAATCTACCACCAAAGAGGAACTCAATGCAGCATTTGTTGCAGCTTCAAAGGGTGCGCTCAAGGGTATTCTCGGTGTGACCACTGGCGAATATTATGATCCATTGGTTTCTATGGACTTCAAGGGTGATCCTCGTTCGTCTATCGTTGACCTGCCTTCAACCATGGTGATGGGTGGCAACCTCGTTAAAATTGTTGCCTGGTATGATAATGAATGGGGTTATTCCTGCCGTACTGCTGACCTTGCAGCAATGATGGCAAAGAGCCTGTAATTTGGTTTAGGACTTTAAAATAATGCGTAATCTGAATTGCATTTCTTGCAGCAGATTACGCATTATTATTTGACCAACTCAGGAGGTTATCCATGTTCAATAAGAAAACCGTGAAAGATATAGACGTCAACGGAAAACGTGTGTTGGTTCGGGTTGATTTTAATGTTCCTTTGAAAGATGGCGTGGTTGGTGACGATACTCGTATACGTGCAGCACTACCTACGATTGATTATCTTCTGAAGCAAGGAGCAGCAGTTATATTATGCTCTCATCTAGGGCGACCCAAAGGTGGACCAGATCCAAAATTTTCTTTAAAGCCAGTTGCTGAGTATCTAGGAAAATTAATGGGTAAACCGGTTGCTTTTGCAGAGGATTGCGTTGGGCCTGTTGCTGAAGCTGCCGCTAAAGTTCTGAAACCAGGGGATGTTTTAGTTCTCGAGAATACTCGTTTTCATCCAGAAGAAGAAAAGAATGATCCAGAGCTTTCCAGACAACTGGCCTCTCTGGCAGATCTGTATGTGAACGATGCATTTGGTTCAGCTCACCGGGCGCATGCTTCCACAGAAGGCGTAACAAAATATCTACCTGGTGTGGCTGGATTTTTAATGGAAAAAGAGATCCAGTACCTGAGTAAAGCGATCGAAGACCCAAAACGACCTTTTGTTGCAATTTTGGGTGGAGCAAAGATCAGCGACAAAATTGGCGTGATCAAGAACCTGCTTACCAAAGCTGATCAGATTTTGATCGGTGGCGGGATGGCCAATACATTCTTCAAAGCTCAGGGTTACCCGGTTGCTGACAGCCTGGTAGAAGAAGAAGCATTAGAAACAGCCAGAGAATTACTGGCTCAAGGTTCAGCCAAGCTGCACCTGCCTGTTGATGTTGTTATTGCTGATAAATTTGATGATGGCGCAGCTTCCAAAATCATGTCCATGGGTCCCATTCCTGATGGATGGCGCATTTTGGATATTGGACCAGAATCGGTGAAAGCATTTGGGAAAGTAATTGCAAACGCTGGTACCGTGGTTTGGAACGGCCCAATGGGCGTTTTCGAGTTCCCGAACTTTGCCAAAGGCACTTTTGGAGTAGCAAAAGCAGTAGCGGATAGCCATGCGATCAGTGTCATCGGTGGTGGTGATTCCGTGGCTGCCATCCAACAATCAGGATTAACGGATAAGATCACTCACATTTCCACGGGTGGTGG
>JBDKSY010000416.1:0-2113 GCA_039680395.1 Anaerolineaceae bacterium
GACCTTCAAGTGAATACGCAGCTCGTGTATTTTCTGTAAAAGTTGCTGAATCAAAATCCGGTATTCGCGTGGTCTGGTTGTAGCTCACATTTTCCAAAACAGTACCAAATCGTCTGGCAGCTTTCCATATGTTGGGTTCATTCTTCTTCGATAAGCGGATAGTTTTAGCATAGCATCCACCTTCAAAATTAAACACACCATTCTCCGACCATCCATGCTCATCATCACCAATGAGCTTGTACGTCTTATCGTTTGATAAGGTGGTTTTTCCTGTTCCCGATAATCCAAAAAAGAGAGCAGTGTTTCCATGAATATCTTCATTGGCGGAGCAATGCATGGGCAGCACATTTTTGACAGGCAGATGAAAATTCAACATCGTAAATACTGATTTTTTGATTTCACCTGCATATCCAGTTCCACCAATGAGGATCAATTTACTTTCCAGATCAAGTGCGATCACGATATCCGTATCAGTACCATCCACCTCTGGCAGAGGGTGAAAATTGGGACAATGGATCACAGTGATCTCAGGGGCAATATTCTTCTTTTGTGGTGATCTTGGGCGAATAAATAAATTTGAAGCGAATAGTGCACTCCACGCAGATTCAGTGATCACGCGCAATGAATTTTGATAGGTGCTATCTGAACAAACAAAAAGATCTTGAATAAAGATATCTTTATTTTCTAAATAACTTGCAAATCTTTGTTTTAAATGCATGAAAACTTTGGGTGACATGCGTTTATTCGCATCCCACCAGATCGGTTGGTCATTTACAGCATCGTTTTCAACCAGGTATTTAGCTTCGGGGCAACGACCGGTTTGTTTGCCGGTATAAACAAATATTTCCCCTTTGTCTGAGAATTCCCCCTCAGATCTTCGAATTACTTCTTCAACTAATTTTGCAGGTTCCAGGTTCCAAAATGCGCTTGCTACTTTCTCCAGACCATGATGTTCCAGTCCGTATGGACTGTTCATGCCATGTATCTGCATGGCCACCTCCCTGAGTAGGATATTATGTTATTTCACGCCTAGAAGGCGTGGATACCAATACCAGATCACATCGGCAGCAGGTTTTCCATGTATGGAAGGAGAGCAATCTTGCACAATGGCAGGGGGATAATACCCGCGACTGACGACACCATCAAGCCAGGATATCTGATTGATCGCTGCAAAGAAAGCATTGTACATGTCTACCTGCTCGGTTAAATCTACTTTACATTCAGTACCAGTATAAGTGGAATTCATTTCCCAATCTACAGAAAGACAACCAGTAGAAGAAACGATACAATTGGAAGCTGCACCGTCTGCAGAAGAGAACTGAACACCTAAAACTAATGGTTTCGCAAGGTCATCTTTCAATACTTTGATGTCCTGGTTTACCAAGCGTAATAATTCATTGCTCATTTCTGGCTGAGTTGGAGCATCCGTAGAGGTAAGAGGAGCAGACCACAAAACGTAAATCCAATCGAATTGATCAATAAAAGTAGGATAACGATCTGCAACAAAAGGATAGGGAAGTGCCCAGGCAACTGTTCCGGAAAAACGTGAGCGAATTTCGCTGATCAGATCTATCCATTGCTGTTCAGCATCTAAAGGGACACCTGCATCTGAACCATCGAATAATTTTCCCAAAGGTAATGAAGGGATGACCTCATTGCCTCCAAGAATAAAAGCGTTGGCTCCGGCCTTTTCAGCCAGGCTGGCTTGATGAAGAATGAATAGAGAATACCGATCGAACCAGGACTGCCACCAATCCTGGTCACGTGATGCATTTGCCCACCATGATTTGTAATCACCTGTGAAATTCAATCTTGGAAAGACAGCAAGCTTAATATTCTTTGCATGCGTTTGTGATATTAGCGAGGAAATATCGTACTGAAGGAGGTCAACACCAGCTTTTTGAGTGATCACAGGTGGTGAGTTATTGATAACCGACCATGTTGGTGACAGGAACACCCAGTTTGCTCCCAGATCAGAGATGTCTTCCATCGTTGATGGATACTCCGATGACCAGGAAGGATGGCTAAATCTGGCCAATTCAATGCCAGCGATATATCCTTCATGCTGTTTTGAAATGGTTGTTGTGACAACCGATGTGGGTTCCTTTATTGA
>JBDKSY010000417.1:0-21136 GCA_039680395.1 Anaerolineaceae bacterium
TTGTTATTGTTATTTATCTGATAAAACTATTTTCACTACAAATCATAAATGGTGCAGATTATGTCGCTCAGGCTGATGAAAATCGTCGTTCCATCATTAATATACAAACACAGCGTGGAATAATTACTGACCGAAATGGCTATGTGCTGGCGAAGAATGTTGCATCATATAATGTGGTGATCACACCTGCTTACCTGCCAACTGATGATGGTGCCATACAAGGTGTTTATCGAAAACTATCAGAATTGATTGATCTTCCTGTCAGCAAAGGAGAATTGAATGAGGAGACGGTCTCCTATTTCACTCCATGCGAAAATGAGCTGGGCATAAGCCAGATCGTGTATATTGCAGATTCTCTTGCCCCTTACGATCCTGTTCGGGTGAAATGCAACATTGATGAAAAAACTGCAATGATCATAAAAGAAAATTCTGATGATCTTCTTGGGGTTGATATTGAAGTTGAATCGGTACGAGATTATCCAACTGGTGAGCTAACTTCTGAAATTATTGGTTTTCTCGGGCCAGTACCAGCATTATTTGCAGATTATTACAAAGATTTAGGTTTCGAATCTGGCAGAGATAAGGTTGGATATGCTGGGATAGAAAGCTGGATGCAAGATGAGTTGGGCGGAAAAAATGGACAAAGAACCGTTGAGGTTGATTCTGCCGGAAAGATCATCCGTGACCTGGTTGCACCAACGGCTGTTACTCCTGGTTATAACGTTGAATTGACTATTGATACCCGGCTTCAAGCAGCCGCAAAAGCAGCTCTAAAAACAGAGTTGGATAGTTGGAACAAGTATTTAGGTGAGGATAGAATGACAAAAGGGGCGGTCATTGCCATCAATCCGAAAACTGGAGAGATCCTGGCGCTGGTTTCTTACCCGACCTATGAGAATAACCGTATGGCCAAGCTCATACCAGGTGATTATTATGAACAATTACTGAATGACCCAGATAAACCCTTATTCAATAAAGCTATCTCTGGTGAATATCCACCAGGTTCGGTCTACAAAATGGCTTCAGCAATCGGGATTCTTAATGAGGGGGTTGTTACTGTTGATCAGAAAGTCGAGGATCCAGGAAAGATCACCATTATGCAGACATATTCGGTGAATGATCCTGGTACACCCCGCGATTATGTTTGCTGGGAAGAAACAGGACATGGATTAGTGGATTATCTCCATGGTATTGCCTGGTCTTGTGATGTGTATTGGTACAAAGTAGGTGGTGGATATAAAGATGAAGTACCAGTAGGTCTGGGTATCTGGCGGATGGATGAATATGCAAGTGCTTTAGGATATGGAACCCAAACCGGGATCGAATTACCTGGAGAGTCAGATGGACTTCTACCGGATCCCGATTGGAAACGTATAAATCTGGCGGAAAACTGGGCTACAGGCGATACTTATATAGCAACCATGGGGCAAGGTTATGTCCTTGCGACTCCAATCCAGGTACTGGTGTCTATTGCAACGCTGGCAAACGATGGTAAACGGATGAAACCAACACTCATTCATCAAATTACCGATAGTGAAGGGAATGTTGTTCAGGAATTTACACCAACTTTGGTACATGACATAACGAAAGACAAAGTGATCACTGTTTACGATGAAAACAGTTATGCGACTGATGAAATGATCTCGGTGGAACCATGGGTGATCGAAAAAGCACAAGAAGGAATGAGATTGGTCACATTACCTGGTGGAACTGCTGAAACGATATTCGCGGATGAGGAAATCCCTTCAGCAGGAAAAACTGGCACTGCAGAATTCTGTGATGACCTGGCAATGGCGAAAAATCTGTGTAGCTCTGGTAACTGGCCGGCTCATGCCTGGTATGTTGGATACGCACCATATGATGACCCGGAAATTGCAATTGTGGCTTTTGTATATTATGGTAATGAAGGATCTACCGTTGCAGCTCCTATTGTGCGCAAAGTGATGGATGCATATTTTGAAATAAAAGCATTGGACACAGCAGGTGGAAAACCATGATGAAAATTAATGAAACCAAATCCATCCAAATAAAAGGGATCAATGAAGGTTTACTCATCACATTTGAGGATGGGGATTGGAAGGATTTGGAAAAGGAATTGCTTACAATCCTGGAAGAAAAAGCAAATTTCTTTCAAGGAGCACAAATTGCTCTAGATGTGGGAAACCATGTTTTACGCGCTGCTGACCTTGGGATGCTGCGGGATCGTTTTTCTGATAAAGGGATAACCATTTGGGCGGTGTTGGGAAGTTCTCCATCTACAGAAATGAATGCGCAAATGTTGGGTATGGCAACACGATTATCCGCTCCTGCACCTGAGCGAAAAATTCATTCAATCAGCACAGAAAACATTCCAGGCGAAGAAGCAATTTTCATCCACAGGACGTTACGTTCAGGATTCAAGGTTGATTATGATGGTCATGTAATTGTTTTAGGTGATGTGAACCCGGGGGCAGAGATCAATGCCAGTGGAAGTGTGATCGTGTGGGGAAGGGTGAAGGGGTCTATTCTGGCAGGAGTACCAGAAAATCATGGAGCCTCTGTGTGTGCGCTGGAATTAGCGCCAACCCTGCTGCGTATAGCTGGAGTCTCCTATGTGCCAGCAAAGCGAAAAGGAAAAAATCAACCTGAAATGGCTAAAGTGGAAGATGGCCAGGTGGTTGTTGAAAATTGGAAGATCAAATCATGACGAGGAAGAGATATGACTGCTAGAGTTGTCACGTTTTCATCTGGTAAAGGAGGGGTAGGAAAAACAACCACTACCGCCAATCTTGCGGTGGCATTGGCATCTACCAATCAAAGAGTTGTCTGCATTGATGGCGACATTGGCTTAAGGAATCTTGATGTGGTCATGGGGCTGGAGAACCGTATTGTGTATGACCTGGTAGATGTGATTGAAGGTAGATGCCGCGTAAGGCAGGCGATGATACGTGATAAGCGCTATGAGAATCTATTTCTTATCCCTGCTGCACAAACACGTGATAAAACTGCCGTTTCACCAAGCGACATGGTGAGGCTGTGTAATGAATTACGACCTGAATTTGATTGGATTCTGATCGATTCTCCAGCAGGGATTGAACGTGGATTTCGCAACGCCATTGCTCCTGCCGATATTGTGGTGGTGGTTACCAACCCTGAAGTCTCAGCATTACGTGATGCAGATCGAATTATCGGTCTGGTTGAAGCAGAAGAAAAGGGACCTGCTCGATTGGTGATAAACCGGTTGAATGCCGCCATGGTCAAACGGGGAGAGATGCTGGATACCAATGATGTGCTGGAACTTCTCGCGATCGAATTATTAGGTATTGTTCCCGAGGATGAACAAGTGATCATCAGCACTAATCGTGGTCAGCCTGTTGCATTGGATGATAAATCGAAAGCTGGGAAAGCATTTCAAAACATTGCCAGACGTTTGAATGGTGAAGACGTTCCCTACCTTCCATTGGATGGTGGAAATAACTTCTTTAATAAAATTGGGAAGATGTTCAAACCAGGAGGGAATTGATCATGAGCGGTTTTGTAGATAAATTACTTAGCCGGAATCCCAACAGTGCCAGTACTGCAAAAGAAAGACTACAGTTGGTACTGATCCACGACCGGACTGATTTGACACCTACACAACTTGATACTCTCCGAAATGAATTGATTGACGTCATTTCGAAATATGTAAATATTGATCGCCAGGCAGTGCGAATAAATATGAGTCAAGAAGGAAGAGAACAACGGTTGATTGCAGATATTCCACTGAAATCTGCAACAAAACGCAGATGATCTATGTTCAAGCGCGAATTTTGGAAGTATTTTGATTTCTGGCTATTGGGGGCTGTTCTGGTATTATGCGTTTTTGGTATTGCCATGATCCGCTCTGCAATTGCAGGGAATACAGAACTGGCAGGGCTGGTAAGCAGTCAAACTAAGTACGTAATATTGGGGCTGGTAGTGATCATCGTGACCGCATTGATTGACTATCACTATTTTGCTTCATTATCCAGGATCATGTATATTGGAACGATCCTTTTTCTGATCGTTATTTTTGTCGTTGGTGAAGTCGAATTTGGTTCAGCCCGTCGTATAGAATTTGGTTCAATATCCATTCAACCTTCGGAACTGGCAAAGATTATCATGATCCTGGTGCTGGCTGATTATTTTGCAAAAGCACAGAAGAAGCCAAAAGACCTGAGGTGGATTGTCACAGGGTTCCTGTTGACAATGGGTGTAGTGGTATGGATCCTGCTGCAACCAAACCTGAGCACATCTATTGTGATCATTGTTATCTGGTTTTCTATGTTATGGATCAGCGGGCTTCCACCAAAGTATCTATTACTCTTTGCTGCCGTTGGTATTATTGCTGCGCTTGCAGCCTTTCCTTTTCTCGAGCCATATCAACAAGAACGTATTATTAACTTCTTTTTCCAGGACCCGAATGCAAGGCATGGAAATATATATAATGTTGAGCAGGCCATCATCACCATTGGCTCCGGTGGATGGTTTGGTGAGGGGTATGGGCACAGTACGCAAGTTCAATTACGGTATTTGAAAGTAAGACATACTGACTTCATTTTTTCCGCAATTGCAGCAGAATTTGGTTTTGTTGGAACAGTTCTTGTGGTTGCACTCCTCCTATTTGTCATATATCGATGTGTGCGTATTGCCCGTAGAGCAGCTGATCCATTCGGAACATATATCGCATTTGGCTTTTCTGCCTTGCTTTTCTTTCAGATGGCGGTTAATATTGGGGTCAATCTCAATGTGATCCCTGTAACTGGTCTGACACTACCATTCATCAGTTACGGAGGAAGCTCATTAGTATCTCTTGTAATGGGAATCGGGTTGGTTGAAAGTGTAGCTGCCCGACAAAAGTCCATAGAATAGTGGAGTTATATGTCTGAAAATAATATCCCAGCCCGGGTACGTTTTGCGCCATCTCCAACTGGACATGTCCACCTTGGCAGTGCCAGAACTGCATTATATGATTATTTATTGGCCAGGCAAACTGGAGGTCAATTCATCCTGAGGATCGAAGATACCGATCGCAAGCGATATGTTGAAGGCGCAGAAGAAGAGATCATGAGCACATTACGCTGGCTGGGTATTGAATGGGATGAAGGTCCTGATGTAGGTGGACCTTATGGACCTTATCGGCAGTCAGAACGCAAGGAGATTTACCTGGATTACGCAAAGCAGCTTGTCGAATCCGGACATGCTTATTATTGTTTTTGTACACCTGAGCGGTTGACTGAAATGCGACAGGAGCAGCAGGAACGGAAAGAAAATTACCGGTATGATGGGACCTGCAGAAATATTGATCCCACTGAAGCTGCTGCAAGGGTGGCGAATGGCGAACCTCATGTCATACGGTTCAAAACGCCTTTAACTGGCACCACCACAGTAAAAGATGAGCTGCGCGGTGAGATCACCATTGATAACCATCTCATTGATGATTACGTTCTGGTTAAAACAGACGGTTGGGCTCTGTATCATCTTGCTGCAATGGTTGACGATCATTTGATGAAAATCACACATGTTATTCGTGGCTCAGAATGGTTATCTACGTTCCCATTACATTGTTTGCTGATAAGGGCTTTTGGTTGGGAAGAGCCCAAATGGGTGCATTTATCGGTTTTTCTCAAACCGAGTGGTAAAGGGAAAATGAGCAAGCGTGATACCGCAGAGCTGGCAAAAGATGGATATTCCATTTTCCTGAAAGATATGGAAGGCCTGGGATATCTTCCTGAGGCGGTTGTAAACTGGGTTTCATTGATGGGTTGGAGTTATGATGACCACACCGAATTTTTCACCATGAAAGACTTGATCGAAAAGTTCGGTCTTGAACGGCTAAATCCATCTCCGGCAGCCATTAATTTCACGAAATTTGATCACTTTAATGGATTACACATCCGAAATCTTGCGTCTGCTGATCTGGCTCAGCGTCTGGTGCCATTTTTTGAGAAAACAGGGTATAAGGTTGATTTCAATGTACTGTTGAAGATCATCCCAATTTTACAGGAGCGCATCGCAACTCTCGAGGAAGCGCCGGATATGGCTGGCTTCTTCTTCCGGGATGAAGTACATCCAGTACCCCAGGAACTGGTGGCCAAGGGATTGACTGCAAAAGACAGTGCTGCCATTGCAGAAAAATGTCTGAAAGAATTGCAAAAACTGGATACCATTCAGAAGGATGTTGCTGAACCTCATATGCGTGAAGTGGTAGAACAAATGGGATATAGCGCAGGGCAGGTATTTGGTATAATGCGCGTAGCTATTACGGGACAGAAAGTCAGCCCTCCATTATTCGAGGGTATGGAAATTATTGGAAAAGATAAAGTGTTTTCTCGTTTGGAAAATGCCGTGAAATTATTGAAGGAATTGGATTCATAAAATATCTAAAAATATTTGATAACCTGGAGAAGTGCTGGTAAAATAGGGTGTCAACCTTTGGGGGTTGGTCCAATGGCAGGACGGCAGACTCTGGATTTGCTTATGGAGGTTCGAATCCTCCACCCCCAGCTAACAAAAAAGCAGTATTGAAACGATCAATACTGCTTTTACTTTTTCCATTCAACCACTAGAAAACTGAAATAAACTATTCTCCCGCAAGCGTTTCTTTTTCTGGGTAGCTTTGATCTATAACGATTTCCTGCGCGTCTACCTTCATCTGGTGATCCAAAATATCTGGCGATCTATCCAACCCTGCATGGTCTAAAGATTGGATGATTGTTTCTTGCAGGGTGGTCTTATCTGGTTTCTTTTTTCCAAGATTTTTCAATTGTGATAAGAGAAAATTCGTGAGGTTTTTCGAAAGCTGACGGGTTTCTTCACCTGTCAGTCGCTTACCACGTTCAAAAAGTACGACCGCTCCATATCCCATCACCACCGTCATAGAAGCTGCAATGGCCGCAGATAACAACCACCCAGGAAGACCGCCCAGCTTACTCAACTCGATGAACAATGTGCGTCCAAGAAGCCCAAGGCCAAAGGTTACAACAAGTTCTCGCGCTCGTGCAAGGTTCATTTTTTGATTATAGATTTTGGCGATACTCAAGACCATGATGGATTGAGTAACGATCAATGGAGCAAAATCAATGATAGGGAGGGGGGTGAGTGCTATCGCAGCAGATAAAGATGCTGCACTGGCGATAGTTCGCCAGGATAACTTCCAGCGATATTCAGGAAGAGCTCTACCTAAAGCTGTTACCAATGACGGTTCTGCTGCTGCTATCGCCATGATGATATCGGAAAGGGATTTCCCTTCTTTGGCGATGATTGGGATGATCTGTGAAGCTTGAATATGCAGATTTACGGCAGCTTTTTGAAGCACCTGATCTGCTTCTTTTCTGACCAGGTCCATTTTGTTCATTACAATGATATATGGCCTGGATAATGCCATGAGGTCATCGAGAAGTTGCAATTCGCTTTGCTTGATACCTTGAATGGCATCAAACATGATCACCAGGAAATCAGCCTGATCAGCAGCCAGCATGGCCTGTTTTTTCTCTTCCTCGCCAACATTCCCAACTGCATCTGCGCCAGGGGTATCTATAATGGTAAAAAGTCCTGTGTCTGATTCCTGGTTGGAGCGTGTGGTGCCTGGTACCGGGCTGACAGTGGCGCGGTCTTGTTTTTGTTGAATAAGCTGGTTGTACAGGGTGGATTTCCCAACGTTAGCAGGGCCTACTATCGCAACGACGTGCTTTTTTCCTGAAATTACCTTATATTGTCGTGAAGCAAGAGTTAACAACAAACGTAATAAGTTCGAGTCGTTTGGGAGAGCTGATAGCATTCTGAGCAGTGTTTTCTGATCTGAACTGGGAAGGGCTCCCCATAGTGTTTCGATGATGCTGCGCGTATCGGGTGGTAATTTATTCAAGAAATCTTGTATGGTAGGCATGCGTTCCTCCTGCAACCTTATGCAATGGGGCTTTGTTTCTTTATACCAGATTTCTTTTCCATTGTGAGCAGGACAATGACGGTCAAAAGAGCGAAAATTGCTGAAACGGTGAATGTCAGGCGATACCCTGATTGTTCAGCTAACCAGCCACCTAACAGTGGTGCCAATGCCACTGCAGGTGCTACCAGAGTATTCGATAATCCAACATAAGTAGGTTTCTCAGCATCTGAACCAAATTCCATACTGTATGCCATGCCTACTGTCCAAAACGCTGAATTGGCAATGCCAATGAATAAGAACGCTGGAAAAAGAAGCCAGGGTTGATGAGCGATACCAGCAAATACAGCGCCAAGTAATGCAGAAAATGAGCCAAGAATAAAAGCATTTCTTCTTCCCCAATGATCAGCAATCCAACCTAACACAGGGTTTGAAGCCACCTGAACAATGAAAAGAATGCTTGTAAGGATGCCCACGGTAATTGTCGTGACTTTAATTTCATTCACAGAAAAGACGGTGAGAAAAGCTAATGCCATCATCCCGAACTGATACGAAATTCTCGAAAGGAGAAAAACCACAAATGGGCGATTACGCTTGAAAATCTGTTTGATCAAATCCCATTGGCTGATAAAACCGGTGTTCTCTTGCGTTTCGATCTGTCTTTCAGGTTCACGATTTAAAGCGAGACATCCCCAGGAGATCATCATGGCAATAAAGGTAAGAAAAAAGCATAAGGCAAAATTATTCGGGAACAGACATTCTTCCAGGATCAAACCACCCATAAAAGCCCCGATACTACCGAATAAATTCGAACTACCATTCATTATGCCAAAGAAGGTCGCTCTATTTTCACCGGGAATTACCTTTGCAAGAAGGTTCTGCCAGGGATTACCAGAAATTCCTGATGATAATCCATGCCAGGCTAGCAAAACGAAGGTCAACAAAATAACGAGCTGAGGTCTCAGGTTGTTACTGAGAAATGCAAGAAGGGCTAAAAAGAAAAAAGGAAGTCTTTCTTGAATACTGAAAGTAAGCAAAAACGGTTTGAACCGTTTTTGTTTACTTACTATGCGGGCTGTAAATAATTGGGGTAACAGCCACCCCAGAGAATGCATGGAAGGTATCAAACCAATGAGTATTGCAGAATCGGTAAAGGATGATACGAATAAAGGCAGCACTGCGCTAAAGGATGTTATGCCCAGTGACAGGCCAAAAAAGGAACTATCGCCTAGATTGGCAAAGAAATTGAACTTTAAGTTCTTACGAATCTCCTGCTGAAAATCAAGAGCAGAAGTATTGCTATTTTGGCTTGACATTTTTATTCGTCATCAGGCCAAAAATCTTCATCTTCGGTTTCATCTTCAGTTTCTTCCCATTCTTCCAACTCCTCTTCTTCTTCCTCATCACTCCAGTCTTCATCTGATAAAACTTCAGCATTGGGAGAATAGGTTTTACATCCTTCTTCATCTAGCTCAATTGAAGCAGCGCTACAATAATTTTCATCTAAAAAGGCACAGTCAAGATAGTGACAGCGAATACGGGGCATAAAAAACCTCCAATAAAATTAGCTTTTAACAGCCTGAGATTTTATTAATCGAATAGTTGTCATAATGAACAGGGTTGTCATAGTAATTGCAGAAACGATGCAAAATGGGCAGATCTTGTGCAATATTCCGAATTGTACGTAGGTCAGATACATCGAAAAAAGGAAACCAACAAGGGTCAGTCCAAATTGGAACAATACCGAATTATTTTGCCAAAACTTGAATTTATGTTCCCAATGCAACAATAAGATCATTGTCAAATACGTAGCAATGCCAAAGGCAGAAACAGGTATTCCATAAATTTCAGAGTACGGTGAGTTGTTTACTGACCAGCAGTCCCCAATTCCTTTTATACACAACGCCTGATTATCTGTAAGTTTGATAATGAACAAATATGTTGCATCCATCAAACCTAGCAGGGTAATTATAAGAAGAGCTTTGTAATACTTTGACGCCCTATCCTTCATGAGTGCAATATTATATCACTGCTTATCCAGGACGCAAGCGGTGCGCCTCAAGTACATTGGGTAAATTTTCAATTCTTGTCAAGATCCGACTAAGTTGGGTGATTTCTGACACCTCGAGGATCAATTTGATCACTGCAAGGTTATGGGATGTTTTTAATGAAATATCTGCCAGATTAATGTTTTCGTTCGTCAGCACATTGGAAATGTCCCCCATGAGACCTTGCCGGTCGTAAGCTCGTATTTCTACTGCAACAGGATATGTCTTTTTTGCATCTCCCCAGGAAACTTTAATGATCCTTTCACCATCTGCTATTCGAAGCATGTTAGGGCAATCACGTCTGTGAACGGTTACACCGCGCCCACGCGTTACATACCCAACGATGTCATCGCCGGCAACTGGTTTACAACATCGTGCAAGATTTGTTAAGATTCCTTTTAATCCCACAACCGTTACGGTGTTGTCTGGAACCATACCTTCAGTGGTGGGACGAACTTCCAGCAGATCAGCTTCTTTATCCTCGATGCTTAGCTCGGTGATAATTCTACCCAGTGGTACATCACCGCACCCGAGTCCTACATATAAATCTTCTTCTGTTTTAAAGTTGAAGGTATTCGCCAGCTTAAGAAGATTAACATCCTGCAATCCTAATCTGCGCAACTCACGATCAAGGATCAGTTTACCCTGAGCAAGGTTCTGGTCACGGTCTTGTTGTTTGAACCAGGCGCGAATTTTGGATCTGGCACGCTGCGTTTTGACCAAACCAAGATTGATGTTCATCCAATCACGGCTGGGACCACCCTGTTTTGCAGTTAATACTTCAACCTGGTCACCTGTTTTTAAAATGTAATCCAGTGTAACAAGCTTGCCATTTACTTTGGCACCACGGCAACGATGGCCAATTTCTGTATGGACACTGTAAGCGAAATCTATAGGTGTAGATCCTGCGGGCAGGTCAATAATATCTCCACGTGGGGTGAACACATACACGCGATCGCCAAATACATCACTGCGCATGCCATCAACAAACTCTGAAGCGTCATTTACATCCTGCCGCCACTCCATCAGACGACGGATCCAATTGATACGTTCTTCAAAGGTGTCATCACGGCGTCCTTTTTCTTTATAACGCCAGTGTGCTGCGATACCGAATTCAGCATTTTGATGCATTTCAGGAGTGCGGATCTGTACTTCTACTGATTTTCCATCATCATAAATGATGGCGGTATGAATAGATTGGTAGAAATTATCTTTAGGAGCTGCGATATAATCGTCAAACTCATGGGGGATTGGGCGCCAATTCGTATGGATCACACCCAAGGCTGCATAGCAAGAGGGGATATCAGGAACGATCAGACGCATTGCACGGAGGTCGCGTACCATTTCAAACGGTCGTCCTTTTTCCGACATTTTCCTGTAGATGGAATAAATGTGTTTGGGTCTTCCGGAGATTTCTGCTTTTATCCCTGCCTGATCGAGAACTTCTTTTAATCTTTCAGATATCTGGTTTATCTGGATCTCTCTATCAGACCGCCGTTGAGCAAGGTTTTCTGCAATTTCTTTATATTTTTCTGGATTCGTATAGCGAAATCCAAGATCTTCCAACTCCCATTTCATTTGCCAGATACCCAAGCGGTTTGCCAAGGGGGCAAAGATATCCAAAGTCTCCTGGGCGATACGTTTCCGCTTTACCTCAGGCATATATCCCAGTGTGCGCATATTGTGCAACCGGTCAGCCAGCTTGATGATAACTACCCGAATGTCGTCTCCCATTGCCATGAATGTTTTGCGGAGAGTTTCGTCACGAAGTTCTTTGCGCCGATCTTTCGCAAGGGTACTATCGCCTCCAGGATAACCCTGGTCTTTGCCATTTTCTTTCAGGGTTTCTTCAGGGTGTTGATCACCACGCGACACACGAGGAAGATTGGTTAGTTTTGTAACACCATCCACCAGTCGCGTGATCTCTTCACCAAATTGAATGCGAAGATCGTCAATCGTAATCGGGGTATCCTCGACAATATCATGCAAAATGCCTGCAATGACTACAGCAGAAGGCATTCTCATTTCTGCCAGGATAGCGGCTACGGCAACACAATGGGTGATATATGGTTCGCCTGAGGCACGGAGCTGACCGCGATGAGATTCTTCCGCGAGGTGATACGCCCGCATGATAGTTTCTTTATCAAGTGGCGTATAAAATTCGGGAAGCATATCCATCAGGTTTTCGATTTTCATTCTTAATCACCCATGATCATGAGAACTCGTGTTGATTAGTATACAGCTTTGGTGCATGAACAATCAAGGTTTTCGAAAAACCCGCATCGCTTCTAGAAAATATCCAATTTAGAAAAGCGTTCAAGCAAATCGTTGCTGGAGAATATTAACGTTTAGCTCTGCCATTGAATTGACAACCCAATCCGCCTGGCTGAAATCCATACGAGAAGTAATCTCATTTGGTATGGCAACACAATATAAGCCGGCTTTCTTTGCAGATTGAATGCCAAGCATAGTGTCTTCGAATGCTACCGCATGGTCAGGCGCAATTCCCAACCAATCAACAGCTAGTTTGAATAGATCTGGTGCTGGTTTCACCCGCTCAACGTTTTCTGAAGTGCATATTACATTGAAGGAGTCTTTTAGCTGAACTCTTTCAAGATGTCCGACAACCCAGGCTGCATCAGAGCTGGAAGCCACTGCAAGCAATAGTCTTGCTTTCTTTGCTTCCATGATCAGATCGCATACACCCGGAAGAGGTTGTTGGTCGGATGCCAACTCCGCTGATCTACTACGCTGCTGTTCAAGGATTTTCATCTTATCCAGCTTAACGCCAGTTTGCTGAATGAGGTATTCGAGCGGATCGAAGCTATTGTAATCAGAGCCAAGGCATTTAGACCATTCCTCATAAGGAAGCGTGGCTCCATATTGGGAAAAGATTTCTTTCCAGGCATCATATTCTGGCGTTTCAGTATCAAGCATTAATCCATCAAAATCAAAAACAAGTCCTTCAATCATTTGCACCTTTACTACCTTTAAAATGGGAAGTTATATTGAGATAAACCAAGTTCTTGCTGCATTTGTTTCATTTCCTTTTGCAATTTTGGAATGATCTCAATGCCTTCCCTGGCTAATCTTATTTCATTTTCGTACTCTTTTTCACCCGCGGTATAAATGCGTGTTTGCCCTGGCACTTTGCGTGAGCTTCGCAATTCACGAAGGATGTCACCTGTTGTCTTCTTGAATTGATCTATCTCGACAAAGCTTTCGATATTAATCGCCATAAAGAAGTGCCCTAAACCAAATGGTATGGGTTTTCCCTGCGCATCCAAACCAATAGTAGCAGACAAGAAGTTTGCAGTCTGTAAAGATGCGCTTAGGATTTCCACTATCGTTGCCAAACCATACCCTTTATATCCAGAAAACTCTTCTCCTGAACCGCCCAATGGGAGCAATGAAGCTTTATCTTTTCCCATTGCCTGTAGAGTATATTCAGGATCTGTGAGGGTTTCACCTTTTTCATCAATAACCCATCCTTCAGGCATTTCTTTATCGTTGCGGGCATATACTTCTACTTTGCCACGTTGGATGAGCGAGGTTGCGCCATCAAATAGAAAAGGAATGGCATCGTCAGTTGGGGCTCCAAAAGCAATTGGATTGGTACCTAATTTTGGTTGAACTCCAAAAGTAGGCGCCATGGAGGGGCGGGCATTGGTGAAGCTCATTCCTATCATATTCTGATTTACCGCCATACGCGCATAAAAACCATCAATACCAAAATGGGTAGAATTTCGTACTGCGACAGATCCCATACCAAATTCTCTTGCTTTTTCGATGGCAAGGTTCATCGCTTTGTATCCGATGACCATTCCTACACCATTATAACCGTCAACCAATGCAGTTGCGGCATGATTGCGGATGATCTCAAAATGGGTAACAGGTTTATGCTGCCCAATTTTCATCCGGTCGTAATACATTTTCAACCGGCCGATCCCATGCGACTCAATTCCTCGTAAATCGGATGCAATGAGCACCTGAGAACTGATCTCTGCATCTTCTTCGGGTACGCCAGACCCGATGAAAACGTCTTTCATGAATTGTTTGAGCAGTGACGCGGGAATACGAGGATTATTTTGCATAGTCATTTCATTTGCCTCTACGAATTTACACAACGAATTATTTTAATTGCTCATGACCAGAAAAATCTCTGTAGGGTGAAAGTATATCAAGGATTTCACCATCAAGGGCGGTCAATCTTTCATTTACCATTCTGGAGACAAGTTCACCGACTGATGGACCAAGCATGAAACCCTGTCCGCACATTCCAACAGCATGCAACAACCCAGGATATTCTCTCGACCAGCCAATAATTGGATTTCCATCGGGGGTCATAGGATACAAACCACGCCATGTACGGCGTACTCGAATATTCTTTAGGCAGGGCATCAATTGAATGATGCGTTTTGCAGCCCAGGGCAGAAACTGGCTGGTTTCGTCAGTATCAAACCCCCAGATATTTGGCGAGGGCGTATAGCAGAAGAAGATCTGCCCAGTGAAATGCTGATAAAAATAGCAATTGGCAGAGAATTCATCAGGGTGAATATCAACGATCATGGGTGTGAAGTAATGTGCCACCGGTTCGGTAATTGCTGCTTCGTGAGAATCTGGGTGCACCGGTATTTTCAATCCAATCATTTCAGCTATCTGTGCAGCCCATGCACCAGCCGCATTGATCACTACTGGCGCAAAATACTCGCCTTTCGTTGTTCTTACTCCATTAATTTGATCACCATTGGTGATCAGACCTGTCACTGGCTCAGAAAAGAGAAATTCACACCCAAGTTTGACAGATTGCTTTTTAAAGGAAGCAGCCATCAGTAAAGGTGAAGCACTTCCGTCTTCGGGGGAGAAAGTACCACCCAGGAGATTCACTGGGTTCAGGTCTGGAACCAGACTTAGGATTTCTCTACTATCCAGCCAATCAATATTGAGCCCCATCTTTTTCTGGCTTTTCGTCAACTTCTGTAATGAATCGGCTTCTTCATCATGATATGCCACAAAAGAATATCCACCTTGCGTCCATTCGATCTGATCACCTGTGTTGCTTAACCAATTCTTATAGATTTCAATGCTGCGATTTCCTAAAGTGATCTTTGCTTTATCGGAATGCGTGGCACGGATCCCACCGATTGCCTTTTTATTTGATCCCTGGCCTGGGCTGGAAAACATATCTATCACTAGCACACGTTTGCCTTCTGAAGCAATGAAAAAAGCAGCTGGTAAACCTACTGATCCTGCACCGATAATGATGACATCGTATGATCTATGCATTGTTGTCATGGCTATCCTGCTTCTCTTCGGGTTGAATTCCAGCGAAAACACCTAATTCTACTTCTTTGAATAAGGGGCGATGGGTACCCTGTGTTACCTCAGATAAGGGTACTCCCTCTTCGCGGAAGATGCGGAGGATCAAACTGCGGCATGTTTTTGATCCGCATGAACCTGCCCCAGCTCGTGTAATGGTTTTCAATTCATTCATATCCTTTACCCCTTCTCTGATCAGTGAACGAATTTCACATGCTGTCACCCTCTCACAACGACAGATAATGGCATCATCTGCGGTAGTATTCATTTGAGTAATTTGTTTTTCAAATACCTTTGGTGATTGGACTTGGATCCCTGCGACTTTTGTCGCAATTGCTTTATCCACTTCAACTTTAACGATCAGAGTATGATCCATCCGGGGGACGGCATGAATATTTATGACGGGTGCTGATCCAAGGCTATTCCCATCCACATCAGTGATTACTACAGAAGTTAATTGATCAAAGATCTGATGATCCAATTCTGCTGCAATGGAAACCAAAGGTTTTTCAGGATCTTTTCGATAATCTACCAGTGTTATTGCCAACCCTGGGCAGCCTGCCACACATTTTTCGCAGCCAATGCAGTGTTGTGAATCACCGGTATACACAGGGATAGACCGGATATCATCTTCATTTATATAGAAGTATCCTTTAGGGCATAGTTGTGTACAGGGGTCACAGGGGATCTCCTGCCGGCAGTGAATAACGGGCATGATGCCATTGGCGATGCTGACATCTGTTTCCTTCTGCACAATTCCAGGTTTAGCCTTGAGAATATTCAACGTGTTGATCCATGCATCTATGTCTTGTGGTTGAATTTTTCCTAATTTGGCAGCAACGGAATACACTTTGATCTTGCCGGAATAGATTGCAGCGGATGCTTCAGCTATTTCTTCAGCGTCACCAGCAATATCTACGGGAACATCATAATCCCTGGCTTTCTGGTACAGTTCATCTATTGATTCCAGACCCACAGCGATCAAAACCCCGTCTACATCGAAGGATTTCTCGCTGCCGGTAATGGGCTTTCCATCTTTCCCTAATTCAGCGATGATAACTTTTTCAACCGTTGCATTTCCTGTAGCCTGTACAATGGTATGAGAGTTAAAAATTGGCACACCTAACCGGGTAAGCTTATCCTTGTGTACTCGATACCCGGAGCATTCGGGCAGTGCTTCAGCTAAACCAACAACTTCTATTCCTGCCTGGATGGCATGGTATCCAGCGATCAAGCCGACATTACCTCCACCTACAATAAATACCCGATTGGCGGGTTTTACCATATCGCGGTTGAGCAGGGTCTGGAAAGCTCCAGCTCCCATAATGCCAGGGAGTGTATTTCCTGGGAAGGAGATAAATCTTTCACGAGCTCCACAGGCTATAAGCAGACATTCTGGCTTGACCAGGGCGTAATCCTTTTCATCGCGTAGAATGCCAATCTTTTTATCCTTATAAACTGCCAGAGCTGTCGAATTCTTCCAAACTTCAATCAAGAGTTGCTTTTCGATTTCTTGTGATAGAAGCTGTGCAATGTCAATTCCGCGTGTTCCAGCATAAACCGTTTGACTTGAACCAAAGAAGCGATGGGTTTGCAGCACCAGTTTTCCACCTAATTCAGCTTTATCATCAACCAGAATTGAGGAAACACCCAGTTTTGCCAGCTCCAATGCTGCTGATAGGCCGGATGGTCCGCCACCGATGATGAGTACCTGCACTTTTTTTTCAATAGTTGGAGAAAAATGTGGAACATGGGCTACTTTTGGTAGCAATGGCAGGTCGTCTATCGGTTCCAGATGCGTGTTCTCATGAAGAGGCTGCACACAGGATTTGACTGGTTTTCCATCCACCAGAACCATACACTGGGCACATTGCCCATTCGCACAAAATAACCCCTGTGGTGCATGATCTTTGATATGGTGTCCAAATATTTTAATATTATTTGCATATAGCGCGGCACTGATCGGTTCGCCTTCAACCCCCTGGAATAATTCGTTCTTCCAGTAAAAATCTACATGTTTCTTTTCTTGCAGAGAAAGTATTGGATGTGAATGCAGCCTGTTGTCGGTTGGCATAGTCCTCCATGAAATTTGAGATTAACTGGCATGATGATTTTATTCCCCAGCGAAAAACAGGGCAAGTGACATTGGTGGGTACTTTGCAATGATTCTTGTTCAGAATCGAGGTGATTTGTTGTAAAATCATAGGTATGGAAATTCAAATTGCGGTAAGTAAAATCAATAAGCAAGCGCTCATTGAAAGTGGTGATACATTAGAGATTGTTGAACGACCGAGCGGGGGAATTTCTGTTGTTCTTGCAGATGGGCGAGGGTCAGGAAATGAAGCAAAAAAGATCTCGTCTATGATCGCGAATAAAGTCATCAATTTCCTGGGTGAGGGGACGCGAGATGGTGTTGCAGCGCGAACCATATCTGACTATTTATTTTCTCAATATAATGGCGAAGTGACTGCGTTTTTAAGCATTCTTTCGGTAGACTTAGAAACGCAAACAATAACCATCACCAGTAATAACCCTGTACCAGTGTTTGTTTCACAAAAAGAGCGCATGGAATGCGTACAAGGTGATACAACCCCAATAGGAAGCCGTAGAAATATTTCTCCAGCAATCACTCAGTTACCTCTTGAAGTTGGACTTACTATAGTTATGTATACTGATGGATTGGCAAAAGCTGGAGACGCACTTGGAATTCCTATTGATCTGTGTACATTATTGGAATCTCTTTTAGAAGACCAGGAACCCAATTCACAGTCTATTGCAGATACCATTCTCTCGGAAGCCATTCGATTGGAGCAATCTCAGCCGCAGGATGATATGAGTGTGGTAGTTCTTCGGATTGAACCGGGTATTAGCAATGGTGTAAGAAAGATGAACGTTACTGTTCCTGTAATCGGTAATGAAGAGGAAAATTTGTAGCTTCGGTTGGCGCTTCATAAGTTGATAAAAAACACAATCACTGGCTAGGAATTACAATCCCATTCAGTGATTGTGTTTTTCTTTAATAATAAGCAGGCTATGGTTCTGGATTATTGTTTGATGCAGATTTCCTGACAATCAGTATACTGCCAGCAATCAATGCCCCCAGGAAGACAAGCCCCAATAAACAGCCATCTATTCCATATAAAGGAACTTCTGCAGCAATTGAGCCTGGTAATGATAGAAAATAAAAAATAACTTGATTTGCTGCTGAATAGAGCAAATAAGTAGTAATGACATAAACTACCACATGTGTTAGCTTTGTAAATCCATCCAGCAATTCTTTAACTTTGAGCTGAGCGAGGACAAGATATGTAACCCCTGCTGCTCCTAAGAAGAGAATTGCTCGGATGATAGTGGAAATGATCCCAACGATGATGTTCAGTGTATCACTCATATTTACCTCCGAAATTATCAACTACAAATACCAGTTTCCAAAAAGTACCTTGACAATGAATTATATTATTGTACCAGTCAGTTATTAACGCAAGAGAATTATGGTCAATTATGGATGACAATTTGAATTATGTAAGAGAATGAAAATCCCTACTCATCAAATAACAAGCGGGGTATAATGGTTTGCTACGCCGGCTCGAAGCTGGCATTTTTGTGAGATTGGAGGTCGATTGCATGCGACACCGTTCTATCGCTTTGGTTCTGATCATAATTTTACTTGCAGTTACCATCTGGGCTATTTTGCCATCAAATCCAGGAATCAAAATCGGGAAATTCGAACGTTCTATGGATACCGTTTTGGGTTTGGATTTACAAGGAGGGATGGAAGTACTTCTTGAGGCAGATGTTGCCGAGGGTACTGAAGTGGACGCACAGGCAATGCAAGATGCCCGCACCATTTTGGAGAATCGTTCAAATGGTCTGGGCGTAAGTGAGGTGGTTTTCCAGGTGGCGGGCTCTCGTAGAATTGTCGGTGAGTTCCCCGGATTAACCGATACTGAGCAGGTCATTGCTATCTTAAAACAAACTGGGCAGCTCGAATTTGTAGATATGGGTGATACGATCGTCCCTGAAGGAACGATCATTACCACCTCTCTCGGAGGCAGCCAGGTTAACTCTGTCACACCCACTCCTGCAGCAACTGAAGTCAGTGGAACCCCCACGGAAGAAACAACTGCAACGGTTGAACCAACTGTAACAGAAGAAGTTGTATACAATACCGTTATGACAGGTGCTGATCTGAAAAGCGTAACCGTTTCTACTGATCAGTTGGGGCAACCCGTCGTTGATTTTGTTTTAACACCAGAGGGAAAACAGATATTTGCTGATTTCACCACAAAAAATTCGCAGAAGATCCTTGGAATTGTTCTGGATAAGAGGGTGATCTCTACACCAAGGATTGATGAACCTATCACTGATGGCGCAGGTATGATCAGCGGTAATTTTACTGTTGATAGTGCAAACGCTTTAGCCGTCCAATTACGCTATGGTTCACTTCCTATTGCCTTAAAAGTTGTTGAAACTCAAATCATTGGTCCAACTTTGGGTGCAGATTCTTTAAATAAGAGTCTGATAGCAGGTCTCATTGGCTTTGCCATTGTGATGCTGTTCATGCTGATTTACTATCGCATGCCCGGCGGTGTAGCAATTATTGCGATCGCCAATTTTGGTTTGATCACATTAACTCTTTACAAATTGATTCCAGTAACCCTTACACTCCCTGGTATTGCTGGCTTCCTGTTATCTACCGGTGGTGCATTGGATGCAAACATTCTCTATTTCGAACGGTTAAAAGAAGAGCTTCGTTCTGGTAGAAACCTGAAGACGGCACTTGATCTGGCATGGAAGCGTGCATGGTCATCTATTCGTGACTCAAACATTGCAACGATCATTACCAGCGTTATCCTGTTCTGGTTTGGCTCTACTTATGGCGCCAGTATGGTTAAAGGATTTGCATTGACCCTTGCTTTGGGTGTGCTCATTAACTTGTTCAGCGCCACTGTCATCACCCGCACTTTGCTTACGTATGCGGTGGATATTTTTAAGCCAACGAACTTCAAAAGATGGTTCGGAATCTAGAGGATATGACTATGTTTGATATCATTGGCAAACGATATTGGTACTTCTTGATCTCTCTGATCATCATCTTACCTGGCATGATTGTGATGGCAATCTGGGGTATGCCACTCTCAATTGATTTCAAGGGTGGCACTCTGATGCAGATAAGTTTTCCTGAGAATGTTCAACCCGCACCTTCAGACATTGTTCTGCTATACCAGGAGGCAGGGATCAATGATGCTCAGGTAACAACAACTGATAATGGACAATTCATCATTAAATCTGCATTCATGGATGAGGTGAAACGTCTTGAGATTGTTCAGATGATGACGGATGATTTTGGTGCAAAGCCTACGGTAATTCAATACGACAGCGTTGGACCAACTATTGGCAAGGAAGTCACAAGCCGGGCTGGCATGGCAATTGGTGTGGCCGCTCTAGGTGTGATCCTCTTTATTACCTTTGCTTTTCGTGGAATACCTCATGCCTTCCGCTATGGTGTTTGTGCCATCATTGCCATGGCGCATGATGTTCTGGTGGTGATCAGTATTTCTGCTATCGGCGGTCATTTCTTTGGCTGGCAGATCGATTCACTCTTCTTGACAGCTCTATTGACCGTAATTGGGTTCTCGGTGCAGGATAAGATCGTAGTATTCGATAGAATTCGTGAGAATACGAACATCTATCGCCGATTACCATTTGAGACATTGGCAAATCATTCCATTGTCCAGACTTTACAGCGATCCATTAATACTCAATTGATGACTTCTGAATTTATGTTGCTGGCGATGGCTTTGTTTGGCGGTGTAACTTTACGTGAATTTTCGCTTATCCTGTTGATCGGCTTATTGATGGGTACTTATTCTTCCATCTTTATTGC
>JBDKSY010000418.1:0-16463 GCA_039680395.1 Anaerolineaceae bacterium
ACAGTAATGGTTTCTCCAGAAGGAAAGGTTATGGTACTTTCTTCCTTCTTGCGAGTAATGGTCATTCCTTTATATTTTACAGTAATTGGCCAGGGAAAGGGATTCTCTCCGACCAATTCTACCCGGCCATTTTCGAATTTTTGAATGCCAACAACATTCAAAAATAAACCTGCAGGTGCAAGACCATTCAACGCATTCATTTTACCGCCTGCCAACCCGGTTTCTGTGTCAAAATATTCACCAGTTTGCAGGCTTTGCTTAATTTGTAGCACGAAAGCTGACATAATTCTAGTTAGTATTTCAGCAGCTTCCATCTGATGATGATAAGCGAGCAATCCCTGCACGATCGGGAGTATCCAGGGCAAATCGCAAATAAGGTCAGAAACTCCATCGGGAAGAAGGGTATCAGGGGTTGTCAGGGGAATGCCAAATTCTCGTAAATAGCGAGGCATGATCTGTTTTTCGATCATAATATCCGCAAGCGGATCAGGCATAAGCTCTGCCCAAAGAGGGAGATATAGAGATATATCCTCTGCACGGAAATCCTGGGTGTTAACCTGGATGCGATCATTTTCACCAGCACCCTTGACCAAAATATTGTCTACTATCTGAAATACTTTGCTCGAAACCGCCAATCCTTGATCCTTGAGCCAGATGAACGCGTTGGCTGTGAGCGTCTCTGTTGCTGGTTTCTTTTTTTCTGATTTACCATTGATCGTTATTTTTATTTGACGCCTGCTATTTTCAGCAGCGCAAATGAAGACTAACGGTCTTCCAGGTTCTGGAAGCTGCCTGTCACAGGAAATGGTGCCATTGCCAGTGATCGCACCCAACCTCTGACCTGCGGCGCATCTGTGTGTTTGATAATCAATATATTGTGGTCTACAGGTCTGCAAATCATAAAACTTCTCGAAAGATGAATTCATCTGGTTGATCTTCTCAAGCAACCAGGCTGCATTGATCTCATCTTTACGTTTCTGGGCAGTAGCGTAGAGTAGCATACACTCACGATAAAGCATGGCTGCCAGTGAAGGTGATTCGATGTGGTGGAGTGAATATTCGCGTGAATGCGAAAAAGCCTTATCCATTATGGGTGAGGTTTCTACCCCCGTCTGCTGTGGATGATCCCATTCGGGAGTACCATCCTGGTCATGGTCGTGAGCAGAGGAGAACCAGCAGTGGATAAATCGAAGCAATTCAGGAAAATATTTTTCGCGTAGTTTATACGAGGCTGAAGCCTGTTCAACCTGCCAGCAACAATTGACCAGTAACGGTTGTGCCAGCATCTGACTGCGCTGTCTTCCTGCACCGAGAAATTGATCAGCGAAGCCATCCTCCTGAATGGACTGCAGGATGTATTCAAGAACGCTATTGCCAACCTCAGGTGCCCCTGGGAGGATCAGGTTCAACCAGTAATTCAATTCAAGAGGGGTGATGGTACTCCAACCCAAATTACAATCCTGACCATCACCACGAGCAGAGTATCCCAGATCGGGGGTACGGCTGTTGACTATGGCTGGAAAGTGAGCAAGGGTGCGATGATATAAACCAAAGGCCTCCTTCTGGCTGAGTGCAAAAGCCAGGTCCCAATCCAAATCTCCGGTGATGATCTCTACTGTCTGGCGGGTGTTCTGCATTTCAAGGCGAGAAATCTCAGCATCCCACTGGCGGGTAGTGAACCTGCGTGCAAGGTCGAATGATTGCTCCTGGTTGCTCATGTCTGCAACTGCCCAGGTCAACCGGCGGGTTTGACCTGCTTCCAATTCAATGGGTACAGAAAGAGAGGGGATGGTAGTATGAGAAGGGGAAGGACTGCCTGTGAGGTAGCATACCGGAGAAAGTTTGCCTGCCCTCCCTGTAAGTACATGACCAGGGCCGAGAGAATATACCAGCATGCTTTGCCCTTCACCAAGTGGGTTAAGTAAGCCAGCCCATTCGAAAGTAATATTTTCTGGTTCACTTGTCCTGTTGATAAAAGAGACTCTACCAGTCAATCCATTCGATTCGGGAATCCAATATTCAAGCAGCACCTCGATACCTGGAAAGGGGATACAGGATAGAAAAGCATAATTCGGCGCAAATTTACGCAGTAGGAGAGGGCCAGCAAAGGATTCTGGGTTCGATATGCGGTTTTCTTGCTTGATAAAACGTGGAAAAAAACGGATCCTTTTCACCCTCAAGCCGTACGTTGTCTGGATGGTGATGAGGTTGTTATCATTCTGATCGCAGAGAAGCTCCCATATCTGGTCATTGCAAATATCGGGAGTACAAAAACGTGCATCTGCAGCCAGATTCAATCTATAGCCAGGTTTGAAGGGAACTTTCCAATCTCGCATATCGTATTGATTTTACGTTACGTTTTGCGCATGGTCAAACAGAACAGCAAAGTGTGCTAAAATCTCATTATTAACATAATTATTTATGAATGGCAAAAAGCGGAAAAATGACTTTAGAACTCGATAAACCTGAAAAAACTTCACAAAATGGGGAAAATCTGGAAAATGAGAATTTAAATTCAGGAAATGTATCTTCTCCAGGTGGACGGATCCGTAAAATATTGTCAGAAACAGAGCCTGAAGAAGCTGGTTTACCTGAATATCCTATCGTACCTCTTGAGGAATCAAATTCCAATCAAAAAGAAGGTGAAGGAACACCCCTGTCGTTTTCACAGGAAACAACACTAAAAAATGAAAAGCTTACCAGCTCTATTGAGAAACCCAATGAACTTATAGGTGCTAAAGATACAGATGAACTACCAGAAAAAATAGCCAGTGATCATCCATTGGACTTGAATGCTGACTTTTGGGAAGAAAAACCAAATATTGAGGATACACCAGTGAACCTTCACAATGAGGTCACTATCCCTCCAGCAGGTGAACCAATCAAATCCATGGAGCTTCCGCATTATGTGGAAGCCACGGATTCAGATGCCACACGAGTGACACCTGCTGCATATGGAAATGGTCCATCATCTGCGGGAAAAACAGGCTACTCTTCCAATGGTTTACCCCCTCGCAGAGGGGTCACTCCACCTGCCCAGGCACAATATTCGGGAGCCTCTCAGCCTCAGCAGCCAGTTCAGGTTAAAAGGAATCCTCCTGCAGAAAAACAGAAACCCGTTTATCGGCCTGCCCCTCAACCAGTGCGGCAGGAAAGAAGAACTTCAATACCCACGGCTAAACAAAAGAAGAAAAGAAAACCATTCAGTTGCTTTGTGCAGATGTTGATCATCTGTTTCTTCATTTTCATAGGCGTGCTGCTTGCAGGAGTTTCTTATGGGGTATTCCGATATTATCAGGTGGCAGCTACTCTGCCGGATGTGGCAACTCTTCGCGAAAGATCATCTCATTTCGAAACAACCCGGATATTGGATAGGAATGGAAATTTACTTTATGAGATGCTCGATCCGACTGCAGGCAGAAGAACTTATGTGACACTTGATCAAATATCCCCAAATGTGATTGCTGCTACTTTAGCAACCGAAGATAAGGATTTTTATAACAACCCGGGATTTGATCCAGTAGGAATAGTTCGCGCCCTGTGGCAGAACTATACATCGGGCGAAGTGGTTTCAGGTGCATCAACGATCACCCAACAATTAGCACGCCTGGTTTTGATGACACAGGAAGAGCGATACGAGATCTCTGCAAACAGAAAGGCTCGCGAAATCATCCTGGCAGCAGAAATCACCCGGCGATACACGAAAGACGAAATTCTGGAGCTGTACCTGAACGAAATCTATTACAGCAATTTATCATACGGGATCCAGGCAGCTGCAGAAACATACTTCAACTCTTCTGCTGCTGAGCTGACAGTTGGTCAGGCTGCTTTCCTGGCGGGGCTGCCACAGGGACCTGGGATATATGATATTTTTACCAATCGCGAGGCAACGCTGGCACGTTCCAAACAGATATTAGTATTGATGTACACTCTCAGCCAGGAGAGGAACTGTATTGCTATTCCTTCGAATGACACAAAAGTTTGTCTGGATGCTGCAGGTGCCGCCCAGGCAGCCGAAGAAATTGATAAATATCCTTTCAAACAAGCTGACAATGCGATCAAATTCCCCCATTGGGTTTTCTACATCCAGTCTCTATTGGAAGCACAATATGATTCACAAACCATCTATCGCTCTGGATTCACCGTTTATACTACCCTTGACCCTGATCTACAAGAATTTGCTCAACAGACGGTAACCAATCAAGTGAATAGTCTGGTTGATAACCATGCAACTGATGGGGCATTGGTTGCCATCAAACCATCAACAGGCGAAATTCTGGCAATGGTTGGTTCTGCAGATTTTTATAATGAAGCAATCTCAGGTCAGGTGAACATGGCGATCAGTCCACGCCAGCCAGGTTCGTCTATTAAACCTTTGACCTACGCAGCCGCATTCGAAAAAGGCTGGACACCTTCGACTTTGATCTGGGATGTACCAACAGACTTTCCACCTTCGGGCGATCCATCTGATACACGGCCACCTTATCAACCGGTGAACTACGACGGGAGATTCAATGGACCAGTAACTGTTCGGACTGCTCTGGCAAATTCACTGAATATCCCTGCCGTGAAAACGCTGCAATATATTGGGATCTATGATGACCCTTCGACAACGCAAGCAGATGGGTTCATCAACTTCGCAAAAAGAATGGGTATCTCTACCCTTACCCGGGATGATTACGGCCTTTCTCTTACTCTGGGTGGTGGTGATGTTTCTTTGATGGAATTAACCAGTGCCTTTGGAATTTTTGCGAATAGTGGAGTACGCATGGCACCGGTTGCCATCCTGCGCATTCTGGATTCAAAAGGGAATGAGGTTTATGCTTACAAATCCCCTCAAGGTGAACAAGTTATACGCACCGAACATGCTTACCTGATCAACGATATCCTCTCGGATAACAATGCTCGAGCAATGATTTTTGGAGCGAATTCGGTACTGAATCTACCATTCAGGGTGGCTGCGAAAACAGGGACTACCAACGACTTTCGTGATAACTGGACGTTAGGATACACCCCCGACCTGGTTGTTGGTGTCTGGGTTGGGAATGCTGACTATACCCCGATGCAAAACACCACAGGTATGACGGGCGCTGCACCGATTTGGTCGGAATTTATGCAATATGCCATTACTAAATTAACTGGTGGAATTCCAACTGCATTTTACCGGCCAAATACCATCGTAGACCGCGTTATCTGTTCAATTTCAGGTGCTGAGCCATCAGAATGGTGCCCTGAGCAGCGAGGTGAATCTTTCGCGATAGACCAGCTTCCTCTACCAAGAGAAGACGATCTATGGCAAAAAGTCAATGTAGATACATGGACTGGACTATTAGCTTCACCGTATTGTTCAGATTATACAGAAGAAAAGCTGGCGATCAATGTCACAGACCCTTATGCCATCCGCTGGATCAGGGAAACGAGTGATGGAACCAGTTGGGCAGAGAGGCAAGGGTTCGAACAGCCGTTCTTTTTCCGACCTGACCGCGAATGTAAGGACACCGACGCAAGGCCACATATTGAGTTTGCTGGTATTTCCAATGGGCAAACAATTGAGACCTCTCCGTTGGATATTTATGCCATCATTGATGCTTCGGAGAATTTCGCCAGATACAGACTGGAAGCTGGATATGGTGAGGATCCCTCTGACTGGAAAGTTCTGAAGGAAGGAAATAACACGTTCGATCAACCTGAGTTGATCTATACATGGGACCTGATGAAATTGGCTAAAGATACCGTTACCATACGTATCTATGTCGAATCTACCGTAGGAACTTATGCCGAAAAACGAATTACGCTTAAGCTCAAGCTGCCTACTCCCACACCCACAGAGACTGCCTTACCTACCATGACGCCAACCGAGACACCTACTCCCACGATGACGATTGCTCCTCCGGAAGAGACAACTACACCTGAACCGCCAACTGATACTCCGGAAAGTCAACCTACACATTAATTCTTTTATGGATTGAAAATTGAGAGCTGCTGTGGTTGTTCCCACCGAGGTGGATCAGCATCCAGCAGCTCTTTCCATTCATTCAGGGTCAGGTCAGCTCGAGATGCAAGAGAACGTAAATGACGAAACTTAAGGAAATGCCATCCATTGGCAGCCTGCTCAGCAAGTCTGGGATTCTTTTGTATCTTATATGAAAGTAAATTGCTGCGGCTTCCAGGTAGAACGATCACACCTTGCTCACCATCAATTTCAGAAGCTTTCAGTATCTGGCTGATGCAAGCATGGGATTGAACAAAATATCGGAAAACAATTCTTTCGTCTTTTGTAAGCCAATCTAGGGTGTCAGGTTCAGAACGAAAAGATAAACCAAATTTTTGCGCACATGCGATCAATGTCTGCAGTATCCCGATTTCATCCAATTCTCTTGGTTGAGGATTCTCATCAGAAAGAATACACCAGGTGTTTGGTATATTCAGATCTTTGAGGGCATAGGAATGGATGATCATTTCGATCAGTTCCAGCGAGGGTGAGAGAAGACCAGGAAATAAAAGGTTGAGTTTTTCTTCCAGGTTTTTTATGGTGATACGCTGCTCTTTTTGTAAAATGGAGCGGATTGTTCTTTCGATCCGGTCGGAAAGAGACTCTTTAGTTCCACTCGGTTCATCATCCAGCCAGTACAACCCCGTTTCCTGGTTCTTTGCAGTAGATTCGTAGCGATGAAGCACAGTGCGTGAGGTAAAAACCTGACTAAATTGATTATTCAATAAAGTGATCTGGTTGAAGGGCAATTCTCGCTGACCTCTGGCAAAAGATTGTTGCTGTATCAACTGCAGCATTCCAGCAGAAAACAATGATGCATACCCTGATGGTTCTGCCCTTTCAAGCAGGCATCTGCGAAAACCTTCATGAATAGACTTCCCTAATTCCATTTTCATGTCAGAAGGTTCTGGAAGGGAAGCCGTTTCCCAGTGGAATTGAGTGATCTCCATTTCTTCTTGAAAAGCAAGACCATCAAGTTTTAAACCAGTGTTTTCGCTTGCGGTAATAATTGCAGCCAGAAAACCGGGGTTGAATTCTTCTGCTAAAGCAAAAAAAGGAATCCCTGGAGAAAGATGAGATTGAAGCGAGTGAAAAGAACTTGAAAGAGCATTGGCATGCCATTGCCAGGTATACCGCTTGCGATGGAATGAACCTTTAAGTGGTAGCACTGCTTCATTCCCCCAGATCCATCCTGACCAAAGAGCAGAATATGTCCAGTATGGCTGATTGGGGCGGGGGAGGATTGAAATGATGGCAGCAGGTATATTCTCAAAACTTAAGGGCAGTAAATCACGTAACCTGCCCTGAAAGAGGGTAATCCCTGGTTCCAGACTCGATGTGCTTTGGAAAGGTTGAATGGGAATTGGATTGGCAGAATATTGCCAGCTTGCTGCAAGTTCTTCGAGTCTTTGCCATAAATTTACTTCGCGATATTCGTTAGGGATGGAAAGCTGTTTGGGGCGGGTACGGCTGACAGGGTGGCTCCAGAGTTTATTACCTTCATCGCATAGTAATATGAAGAGTGCCCACAATAGCGATTTACGCCGGGGTGGTAGATTCAATCCCTGTATCTTATTAAGAAGAGTGAAAAGAAAGCTCAATTGTCGAGGAAGGTAGGTATCAATTGCTTCTTGAGCGCCTTCAAGCGACTCTTCATCTCCGTCACCAATTACTTGAAGGGCTCTCGCCCGGTGCATCGCGTCATTCCTGTTTCTATTTAAAACTTCTTGATCAATTTCAAGAATGGCTGTCTCACCTTCCCAATGACAGATAGGGCAGCGTATCAGTTTGGCATAAGGCAAGGTTTCTTCTCGCCGCCAGTAATATTCCCTGGCAGGAATTTTCTGCTGGCAATTGGGGCAACTGGTTTCATAAAATGATTGCAGTGATATTTCCAACCTTTCAGTACCGCGTTTCTGCGATGCAAGTTCAGCCAACGCAGATTGAATATCTTGTGAGGTTGGCGATTCAGCAAGCAGTTTGAGGAATAGTCGTGTGATCGGGTTATTACAGGCAACAAGCACTCGATAGCCTGCTCTGGCTGCTTCAAGGGCAGGTAATGGAGAGGAACAGAATGGGTCTACTACGATACTGCCGGCTGGGATATTTTTCTGTAACCAGGAAGAGAACATGCCGGGTGGGATGGATGGAAAATACCTTCCCAATGGAAGGGATAAAGGCTCATAAGTAGTGGGTGGAATATACGGCAGCCAGTATTTTTCCATTCTGTCTATCAGTATAGCGGATTTGGAATGAGAAATCTATTACCACACCTTACCGTTAATTGTTTTTAGGAAAAATTATTCTACCTGTGAAAAATGCTCCACCTGGATACTTTGCCATGTTTCATTTTCAGCGACAGGGATAGTCTTCCCAATGCCTGGCAGCACTTTACTGACGCAATCTGCCATCCGGTTAGCTACTCTCCGTATTGAAAAGTGAGCGGATGCACGTGTGCGCAAGCGTACCAGATGCAGCAGACTTCGTAAGTTGATCGTTGTAAGTACCCGGCGATTATACCCATTCGGAACAACATAAGCCGCAACTTCTTGATTGCTCTTTGCAATTTCCATCCAGGTCTGCCGGGCAGCATGCATGGCTTTGCAATACTCTTCTTGCATTCCTGCAGAGGTGATCAGACGCGGAATGCAATACCCCAGAGCAGCGCCGAGGGGTTGGGGGCTGAGGGTCATCATGCGATGACGCTTGAATTCATAATATGCACCCTGATCCATCACCAGCTCAAAGGTAAATGATATATGCTCAGCTTCGCGTAAGGGGAGTTCATACGATTCGATACCTGATAGTAATTGTTTAGTGAGGGTTTCTCTGCTGGAAGCATCCATCGAATCCGCCTGCCTTAATGCTGTTTCATAATCCACTTCGCGATATTTAAAAAGAGCAGCAGCAGCCAGCTTGATCTCAGCAAGGGAATCATAACTTTGTAAAATGCACCAATCTTTTTTTGATGAGCTTGAAGGGGAGGTGGGTATTCTTTCTGAAAGGTGCTGCAGGTAACTGCTGGGCAAGGCGTACTTTACCAGGGTAGGTACTTCAATTTGAGCTACCTGTTTCATTTCTTCGCCGATCTGGCGCACTTCTGATAATGGGTGGCTGAGCATTTTTACAATAGCATGCTCGAGCTCACGTGCGTTGACCGTCATGCCTACGTTTGCCAGAGAAGAAGCAGGCAGCAAGAAACGGCAGGCATCAATCGCTTCGGTGCGCAACCGGCGTTTACGTGCAACAGGTTCTTCGCAAGTTTTTTCCGGTGCGTTGAGGAAGAGCCAGCTTTCTACCTGTTCAAGGCAATTCAGGTATGTATCGAACAACAATTTACAGGTTGATATATATTTTTCTTCGAGGGGAGAATTGGCGAGCTCATCAGGAATATAGAAGTCTTGAGCTCCCCATTTCTGGTAACGGGTGGATTTTTCAGTAAAGGATGCCAGACGGCAACCTTCGATGGTTTCTACTGCCAGGCGGGAGACATTTTCAAAGGCGATATGCAGCACTGCATGCTCTGCGACCGATGCGTGTCCATAGCCGACCACCCATCTTTCATGAAATTCACGACTTTTTTCTTCTGTAAGATCATCAGCGATCTCTCGAAATGATTGTGGCGAGCGTGATGTTTTTGCAAAAGTAACAGCAATGGTTTCTGGCGCCAGGTCTTTCGGATTGAGTGTATAGATCTGACGAGTGCGTGGCATGGTTTTCTCCAGGATAATTAAATAAATTAAGAAGATAATGCTTTTAAAAACTCTACGTGTGCCAGGCCAGGGGGCAGAGGATGATCAAGATTAAATATTGTTAATTCGATCAGGGAATTAGTGCGGTCATCATGCTGAGTTAATGAAGCTATGCAGGGGAAATCGGCTTCAACAAGCTTAAGATTACCAGCATAATTCCCTGCTGGAGGCAGGAGTTGCTCATCCCATGTTTGCAGCAAGTAGGAATTCTGGGCTCCTAAGTTATTGCTGGCTTTTGAAGATAGCGTACCACGAGCGGAGTAATTTCTACCCAGCATCTTTCTTACCTGGCGCAAATCTCCAGATTTAAGTCGTTCACGGATAAAAGAGGAGGAAACGAACGTGTCGCCAACCTGCACCTGCTCGAAAACATGCAGCGTATAGTTAAAAGTATTTCCCAATTTCCCTAACACGCCTAAAGAACCCTGGCGATCTTTTCCAAGAGCAAAGTCATCTCCCACCCATAATTGGCGGATGGTCATTCTCTCTACCAGTGTTTGCAAGAATTGCTGTGGGCTAAGGTTTGATACTTCTCTGGTAAAAGGATAAGTAAATAACACGTCAACACCCATTTTATCCAGCAGGTCTGCACGGTCATCAGGGCTGGTGAGATAAAAAGGGGGGTGAGTTCTGCCAAGGATCAAAACCGGGTGTGGGAACAGGCTGACAACTACTGCCTGTTCGTGCGCATCATGGGCATGGGCGACCAGTTCATGGATAAGTGCTTGATGCCCCAGATGGATCCCATCATAAGCGCCGACGGTGATCCAGGCTGGGGGAAGCTGTACTTTCATGTCCAATGTGCGGATATGCTGCATCGAATTATCTGTCTCAGAGAAAAGCAAAAATGGTAGAAACCCGGTTTACTGGATGAAGAAAACCTTTTTCGGTTTCCATTCACTTGTTTCGGTATCCAATTCCATAAGTGCCACAAGTTCGCCCTGTTCACTTACACCACGCGCCAGGCTTCCCACAGATGGATCGGCTGGAACACGATTACCATGCCGGATGGTTTCCATCTGTTCCTGGTTGAGCTCTACTGCTGGCCACTCAGTGAGCGCCTCTGCTGCAGGGATGAGATACTGATACCAGTTGCCTTTTTCAAAGGCTTCACGTAATTTATTCAATGGAACAGCATCACGCAGTGAAAAACGACCACTCTTGGTTCGTCGAAGACCGATGAGGTGTGCACCACAGCCCAGATCTTCACCCACATCATGCGCCAATGAACGGACATAGGTGCCTGACGAACAATATACATCAATTACGGCTTCCGGTGATGCCCATTCCAATAGATCGAGGTTGTACACTTTGATCTTGCGAGGAGCCAGTTCTACATCTTCACCATTGCGCGCCATATCATATGCATGACGACCCTGTACTTTGATCGCAGAATAGGGTGGGGGAACCTGTTCGATCTCTCCCACAAATTTCGCCAGTGAGGTTTTGAATTGTTCTTCGGTGATATCTACTGGAGATGTGCGAAGAACAGTCCCTTCAGAATCATAGGTATCGGTACGAGTTCCCAGACGGATCACTGCCTGGTAGCGTTTATCCGATGCTGACACATATTCGCTAAGCCGAACTGCTGGCCCTAAAAGAACCACTAAAACACCCGAAGCTCTCGGGTCAAGCGTTCCAGTATGTCCAGCTCTTCGAATATTTGTGCCATTACGAATTACTTGAACAACATCATGCGATGTTAACCCTATCGGTTTATCTACTACCAAAACACCAGAAATTGCATTATTAATATCTGTTTTTGTATCACTCATTTTTCATTCTCCCCGTTCGAGGTTGGTATACCATTATTTGTGAGTAACCCCTCAGCGGATATTTGGGTGGTTTTTTGAAGTACTTTTTGAATTACTTCTTCAATAGGGCCTGAGATTTGAGCCCCAGCAGCAGCGAGATGACCACCTCCACCAAATTGTACCGCAATTTGGGCAACATCGTTACCAGGTTGCGCGCGCCAACTTACTTTTGTTACGTCTTTGCTTTGTTCCACGAAGATCAGTGCAATATCCACATCATCAATTGTGCTAAGCATATTGATCAAGTCTGCATCATCATTGCCATTGTATCCAATTTCGCGTTTGTCTTCCAATGTCAGGCAGGTATAAACTAAACGATCCTGTCGTTGAAGGCGGGCAAGACCTTTTCCCCATAAACCCGCTGCCTGATACGACTGCCTGAGCAGTGTGTGGTAATACACTTCAGAAAGGGGCGCTCCCAAATCCATTAAATTGGCAGCACAGCGCAGGGTTTCTGGTCGGGTATTGGAAGTACGGAAGCCAATGGTATCCGTCACAATCCCGGCCAAAAATGCGGTAGCAGTCTGTTGATTGATCGTCAGGCCCCATTCAGGCAACATAAGGGTAAGTATTTCACAGGTTGCGGCTGCTTCAGGTTGAACCCAGTTGATCTGGGCAAAATTTAAATTGGTAACATGATGATCAATGGCAAGCTGAGGAATTCGTTCACCCAGCACGTCACCTGTGCGCTGCAGATCTGAACAATCTACAACGATTGAGAGGTCATAATCTTCCTGTACCTTCTTCGTAACCAGGTTACTGTTGGGTAAATGGCGAAACACCACTGGAATACCATCTGCCATCACTATCTGGACTTGTTTTCCAGCTTCCAACAGGGCAGTACCCAGACCAAGTACTGCACCAATTGCATCACCGTCAGGTCGGATGTGTGAGGTGATGACAATCCGGTTGGATTCACGAAATAACTGGCGAATAGCTTTAGAGATTTCTCGATCCATATCTAGCTGCCAGATGGTTTTTCTTCTTTTTTAATTTCAGTCAATAACTTCTCAATTTTGTCAGCCCGTTCAGGAGTGAAATCCCAATGAAAACGTAATCGCGGAAAGGTACGCAATGAGATCTGTGAAGCCAGTGCACTTCGTAAGAATCCACTGGCGCTTTCAAGACCTTCCAGTACTTCTGGTGCTCTATCCTGTCCTTCGATAGCTGAGACATAAATTTCTGCAAAGGCTAATTCACGGTCTACATGAACATCATTAATAAACACACCACCAAGCCGGGGATCGCTTACATCACGGATAAGCATTTCAGATAAAAGTTCACGGATCCGGCCTTCAATTCTTTGTAGTCGCATTTTTGAGGGCATGAGTATTTCTCCTTCTCCAACGAATGAAATATTACTCGCTGGATTGCTCCATTACGAAGCACTCGATAATGTCGCCTTCTTTTATATCGCTGTTACCTCTGATTGCCATACCACACTCAAAGCCCTGACGGACTTCTCGAACATCGTCTTTTTCATGCTTAAGAGAAGATAATTCACCCTCAAAGATCACATCTGAACCGCGGACCAAACGAACCCGGGCATTCCGGCGAATTTCTCCCTGGATGACTTTGCATCCTGCAATGTTGCCGACTTTGCTGATATGGAAGACTGCAAGGACTTCTGCTTTACCAATCACAACTTCTTTATTGACAGGAGCAAGCATGCCCTTCAAGGCTTTTTCGATATCTTCTGTCAGGCGATAGATAATATCATACAGGCGTATGGAGACCCCTTCGGACTCTGCCAGACGACGCGCTGCAGGGTCAGCCTGCACATTGAAACCGATCACAATTGCTTTGGAAGCAACAGCCAGCATTACATCACTATCAGTGATGTTGCCAGCTTCAGCATGAAGAATGTTGATGTTGATGCGGGTTTCTTTAATATCCTTTAGAGTCTGGATAATGGGCTCCAATGAACCCTGGGCATCTGCTTTTAACACCAGGCGTAATTCTTGAATTTCACCAGCCTCGTATTTTTGGAATAACTCTTCCAGAGTGGCTTTAGGTGCAGCAGCAGCAACTTGTCTGGATTGGTTTTTCTGCTCTTCGATGATCGCCCTGGCTTCTTTTTCCGATGCAAATACCTGGAAAAGATCGCCAGCATCTGGAACATCACTTAACCCCATGATCTGAATAGGGGTAGAAGGCCCAGCTTTTTGTAATTTCCGTCCTCGAAAATCAAACATGGCGCGGATACGTCCCCAGGCTTTTCCAGCGACAATCACATCTCCCATTGCGAGAGTACCATTTTGTACCAGCAGGGTAGCCATGACACCTTTGGCTTTTTCGATACGGGCTTCAATTACCGTGCCAATAACCTTCCCTTTGGGGTTGGCTTGAATTTCAGTACTTTCAGTTACCAGAATGATTGCTTCCAGTAAATCCTCCAGCCCAATACGCTGTTTGGCGGATACTGGAACCACCATTGTATTTCCACCCCATTCATCAGGAATGAGGTCATTCTCTGCCAATTGGCGTTTTACAAAATCGGGATTGGCGGATGGTTTGTCTATTTTGTTCAAAGCAACGATGATAGGAACGCGGGCAGCTCTGGCGTGTGAAATTGCTTCGCGTGTCTGCGGCATGATACCGTCATCTGCTGCCACTACCAGGATAACGAGGTCAGCACCCTGGGCGCCACGTGCACGCATGGCAGTGAATGCCGCATGCCCTGGTGTATCCAAAAAAGTGATGGTTTTTCCTTTATGCTCAACCTGATAAGCGCCAATATGCTGGGTGATGCCACCTGCCTCACCGGCAGCAACTTCAGTATGGCGGATAGCGTCGAGCAATGTGGTTTTTCCATGATCAACATGCCCTAATATGGTAACTACAGGAGGACGGGTTACCAGCTTGGAAGTATCTTCATTTGCAATCAATTGCCGCCAGTGAGGAACTTCGCCTACTTCTTTTGCTTCTTCTTCAACTGGTACTTCCAAAGAAGCTTCAAAACCTAATTCACTGGCAACGATAGCAGCGGTATCAAAATCAACCTGTTGATTGATATTCGCCATTACTCCATTGGTCATTAATATCTTAATGATCTGGATAGGGCTGGTCTCCAGATGTTGAGCTAATTCTCTAACTGTCAGATTATGAGGAAAGATGATTGTCTTTTTCCCATTATCACTCATCGTGCACCTCCTCTATAGATTCCCCGAGTAAATTCCGTTCTAACAATTCACTCGGGGCAAAAAATATGTTCCCGGTGAGTGCTAAACGGGTAAATTTATTCGTTCATTCGTTCTTTTCCAAATCCAGAGACGTTTCATTAGGATCCGCCAATTCCATGTTCAGAGGTGGAAGGCTCATCTGATAACGTCGCTGCAAATTCTTCCAACCGCAGACGGTTTTCGGGTGTTATTTCTGTCCGCAAAGCAGTAGCCAGAGCACCTTTTAAACCCTTCAACCAGCATGAAGGTCTGTCGTGAAGGTAGGCACCTCTTCCAGGTGCCTTCCCGCCCGGGTCTACCACCACACCTTCGGGGGTACGTACCACCCGGATGAGGGTTCTTTTCGCCAGGATCTCTCGACAACCCACGCAGGTTCGCTGCGGTATGTGTTTCTCTCGTTTTTTGGTTTGCTTAACCACGTCCTTTATTAACCGTTTTCATACTTTATGATTTTACCAGTCCCAAGATCCTTCGTCGCCTTTCTTGTGTTTCTTGCGCACGTAGGTCATATCGCGATCAGGATCATATTCTACTTCTTTGAATTTCTTCTTCTTTTTCTTTCCAGATTCGCCTTTTTGATCTGTTCCTGAGGTATCTTCTTCCTCTTCGGGTGTAGCAGTTACCTCAAGCATCTCGGGTTTGAGAGTGAAGATTTCATCCAATGATGAAAATTCTTCCATTGATTCAATTTCCGGTTCACCTTCCGGTTGAGTTTCTTCAATAACAGGTGCAACTTTTTCAGGTTCAATCGTGGCAACTTCTTCGGTGACTGTTTCCAAAGTTGCTGGTTCAGGTATAACCGCTTCTGCTTCTGCAGGGGCGGGCACTTCTTCGATGGCAGGTTCTACGGGCTTCATTTCTGCTTCAAGTGCATCGATTAAGGCATTCACCTCTGATAGAGCTTTTGGACCAATACCATTGATACGATAAATCCGATCAGGGTTCAGCCTGAACTGCATAGCCAGGTCACCAACTGTGAGATAACCTGCTTCTTGCAGTAAATTATTTACATGCTCAGGCAGATTGCTATCGAGAATGTTCTGTGTGAAGATACGTTCTGGGAAGCTTTGTTTTATTTCTATTTCTAGAGGAGTGACTGTTGGTTCAACAGGTGCATGAATTGCTATGCGGCGACTTTCAACGCGATCAACAAATCGAGAAAGTTGATCATACTCTTCAGGAGTAAGAGGCCGGCCTTCAGCTTTCTTTGCCAGTATGGTTTCTAATTGAGGTAAGAATTCTTTTTCAGCTGTTGCAATGTTGGCAAGACTTGGGTCATCACGGAGGCGACCAAATGCATCGGCAGCAGCTTCCGAAAGACTCTTAATATCAATTCGCCAGCCAGTCAGTTTAGCTGCCAGGCGAGCGTTTTGACCATCTCGACCGATGGCCAGACTGAGCTGATCTTCTGGAACAACAACAGTTGCTGTTTTGTTGGAAGCAGAGCGATCTGTAAGGTAAACACCCACTACACGGGCAGGGCTGATGGCTTTGGCGATGAATGCTGCTGCGTCGTTATTCCATTCAATCACATCAATCTTTTCATCATGTAATTCACGTACAATAGCTTGAATACGTACACCACGAATACCAACACAGGCGCCCACAGGGTCAATCCCTTGCTGGGTGGCAGAAACAGCTACTTTCGCACGTTCGCCTGGTTCACGGGCAATAGATCTGATCTCTACCACGCCATGATAAATTTCGGGAACTTCGGTCTCGA
>JBDKSY010000419.1:0-3154 GCA_039680395.1 Anaerolineaceae bacterium
CCAGCAACAGCCGGATCCACGTAGGATTCGCCATTGACCGTGCCTTTGATCGCCTTGATCAATTCATTGCGTGGACGATCTTTTAACAGGTATCCTGACGCCCCACTGCGAATAGCCTCAAATACCCATTCATCATCATTGAAAGTGGTTAAGATCAAAACTCTGGTTGTTGGGTACTTTTCTGCAATTTTCCGGGTGGCAATGACACCGTTCATAACTGGCATCTTAAGGTCCATCAATACCAGATCAACCTTCGCACCTTCGAGTTTCTCAAGAGCCTCCATTCCATTGTGGGTGACACCTACAACTTTGATTTCGGTATCTGCCTCTAGAATGCGCTGCAAACCCTCACATACGATCTCTTGATCGTCACAAATAAGGACTCTAATCATTGGAAGCGCTCCCAGGAAAAATGGATCATTGTCCCCATGCCCGGCTGACTTTGGACATCCAGTTTCCCTCCAACAGATGCTGCCCTCTCCTTGAGCCCCTGCAAACCAAAACTATCACTGCTCTGAATTTGGTCAAGCATAAATCCGTCTCCGGTATCATGGATCATCAGAACAAGCTCATTATCTGAGATATTTAAATTTACATCTGCTGCAGTCGCATTCGAGTGCTTGAGAATGTTCTCAAGGCTTTCCTGAGTAATTCGATAGATACTTTGCTCAACCTCAAGTGGAAGGATAAGGATTTTCTCAGGGTATCTGAAATCAATTGGGATCGAGCCCCGCATTGAAGCATCCTGGACAAGGTTCTCCAATCCCTTTCTTAATCCCATGTCCTCTAGAGGACCCGCTCGCAGTGCTTTTAAAACCCGGCGCGTTTCATCCAGACCTGATCGGGCTAATTTTAACGAATGGTCCAGCATATCCTGGGCTTCTGTATTCGTTGCCGGTATCACCGTCTTAATCGCTTCCAGGTTAATTGATAAGCCGCTCAACGTATGTGCCAGGGTGTCATGTAGTTCACCTGCTAGTCGAATACGTTCGCGACCAGCGGTCAATTGTTCCAATGTATTCAGATACTGGTTCAACCGAAAGTTTGCCTGGATCAATTTTTTAGTTTGCATTCGTTGTGTGGCAGCCATCGTATTAACAATATAGCCCACTATCCCAAAAGCAAAAGACCGAAGCAAAGGCACGCTCACCAGGGTGATATTTTCAGCGGTTATTCCACCCATCAGAGCCAGCAATACGCTCAATTCCAATCCATTCGTGAATATAACAAAAGCCAGAACTGCTTTGTAATTATATTGCCATGCTATCAAAATAAGCGGAACAAAAAGTATTGGTAGCCATAACCAGCTTTGATTGATAATTGTGTGTATATTGGCTTGCTGAGGGTCCAATAGATACATGATATTCCCAACAATTGGAGAGACTGAAGATATCGTTAAGGCCAATGGCAAGTAAAAGGATTTGAGCCTTTTTTCCAATTGAGGTAGGTTTAAGTAAACATAAATTCCCAGGTAAACAAAAAAATTCCCCCATAATTGGAATTTTAATGATTCGCTAAAACCTGCAGCGAACATGTTGAAGATCCAAACAATTGCAAAATAAAGCACCGCAACTGCAGTGAAATAACGGAATATTCGCAATAACCCGGGTTCAATATTTCGTCTCATAATAAACATCATATCATATTCACCCTGTAGAAGAAGCAGAGTGATGATTGCAGTCATGCTCATACATGGCACATATCATGTCGTTCAGTGGCTCCCGGCATCTGGTGACACTCTTATCTGTTGGGTATAGTGAGTATACAAAGTTTTGTAAGAAGTGCTTTATTGTCTACGGAGAATACTAATGGAATATGTTATCAATGCCGCCCACATCATAAAAAAGTTCGGCAGGAACACACCACCTGCACTTGATGATGTCACGATAGCCATCCCAGGTGGGATTTTGTTTGGCCTGGTCGGTCCGGATGGTGCGGGAAAAACCACAATGCTACGAATACTTTCATCCGTGATGCTTCCCACAAGCGGGACTACTCTGGTTTTGGAACATGATTCGCAAAAGAATCCCAATTCGATTCGCCAGAAAATTGGATACATGCCACAAAATTTCAGTCTTTATCCAGACTTGAGTGTATTTGAAAACCTCAGCTTCTTTGCTGACATCCATCAATTACCATCAGCTAAAAAGAAGGAGCGGATTGATGAGATGCTGCGCTTTACACGGCTGGCTGAATTCACTCAGCGTCGAGCTGGCACTCTCTCAGGCGGCATGAAGAAGAAACTTGCATTAGCCTGTGCGCTCGTGCATGAACCTCAATTGTTGATTCTGGATGAACCCTCAACCGGAGTGGACCCTGTCTCAAGACGTGAATTTTGGGTAATCCTTTCAACAGTGGTTCAAAATGGTGTGACTGTTGTAGTCAGTACACCTTATATGGATGAAGCGGAGCGATGCCACCAGGTTAGCTTTCTTTCACATGGGAAAATCCTGGCCACCGGTTCTCCAGGTGAATTGATCAAGGAGCTTCCTTTTCAAATTCTGGAGGTGAAAGCCAGCCCCCGCGGAAAAATGCGGACGATCGTGGATGAGACTGAAGGTGTGATTGATTGGCGGCCGGTGGGAGATACCTTGCGTCTGAATGTCCCGAACAACGGTGCCGAAAAACATATCATGCAAAATCTGGAAAAAAGGATGGAGCGGGAAAAAATGAAAGTGGCTTTTATTAGGCATGGACGCCAGAGCATGGAAGATGTTTTTATTCATTTGGTAAATACACAACGAGGCGTGGCATGAACGCTATCGAAGTCAATCACTTGTCTCGAAAATTTAATAAATTTTCAGCCGTTGATGATATCAGTTTTACCATCCCCAAGGGAGAGATATTCGGCCTTCTTGGACCGAACGGCGCAGGAAAGACCACAACGATCAGAATTCTGTGTGGCATCATGCTGCCATCTGCTGGTTCAGTCAATGTACTGGGATATGATGTCACGCGTCATCCTAATGAAGTGAAAAGTCAAATTGGATACATGTCCCAAAAATTCTCTCTTTACAATGACTTGACACCGGTTGAAAACATCATGTTTTATGCCTCAATCTATGGCATGCCCAAGAAGGAACAAGCAAAACGTATTGGTGAATTGATCGAAATGTCCGGCTTGACCAATCATCAAAAGCAGCTCACACGCACG
>JBDKSY010000420.1:0-7010 GCA_039680395.1 Anaerolineaceae bacterium
AAGTTTCGGGTTCGTAAACTAACGAAGCATCATTTAATTGAAGCTTTTCGAGGGCTTCTTTTAAATTTGGATAATCTTCACCATCCACGGGATAAATACCCGCATACACCATTGGTTTCGCTTTACGGTATCCTGGCAAAGGCTCACTGGCAGGCCGGGCAGCAAGAGTGATTGTGTCACCCACCCGGCATTCCGAAACGGTTTTTAGGCCGGTAGCGATATATCCTACATCACCAGTATTCAGTTCTTGCACAGGGTTAAATGTTGGAGAAAAGATCCCAATTTCGACAGGCTTAACTTCCACTCCAGTAGCCATCATCCGGACGATATCTCCATGCTTCAAGCTGCCATCTATGATTCGGATATACGCAACAACCCCTTTGTATGAATCATAATGCGAATCAAAAATGAGAGTTCTTAATGGATGATCAGGCTCTCCATGAGGAGGCGGTATTTGTTTGACGATAGCTTCCAAAACCTCTGGTACATTTGTTCCCTCTTTCGCAGATATTCGGATCACATCATCAGCAGGTATCCCCAACAAATTTCCAAGGTCTTGTGCAACTACATCCGGCTGAGCAGAAATTAGATCAATTTTATTGATCACCGGGATGATCGTGAGATCGGATTCTAAAGCCAGATACAGGTTCGCCAACGTTTGAGCTTCAATACCCTGGGTTGCATCTACCACCAGCACTGCACCTTCGCATGCAGCCAATGCACGGTCTACTTCATAATGAAAATCCACATGCCCGGGAGTATCAATTAAATTCAGCTCGTAAGCATTTCCATCCCCTGCTATGTAGTTCATACGAACAGCCGAAGCTTTAATGGTTACCCCTTTTTCACGTTCCAGGTCCATGCTATCAAGGATCTGGTCAACCATTTCGCGATCTGAAACAGTATGGGTAAGTTGAAGCATCCGGTCAGCAAGGGTAGACTTGCCATGGTCAACATGAGCAATAATGCAGAAATTACGCACGTGCGAAGTGATCATAGATGCAGCAAAGTATACCTTATTATCGGGGTTATTTCTGTATACGGTTTTTCGTTTTTAGTTGTCGGATCAATATCTGGCTAATAATTCTTTCTTCTTTTCCTGAAACTCTTCCTCAGTGATGATGCCCTTTTTCTTGAGTTCATCCAGTTCTGCGAGCATGTCAGGTATGGCAACTTCAGCTGGTATAACCTTGACTTCGGGTTTTCCTGGTTGTACATCGTCATTGGCAAGCCTGTTCTTGGCATTCAACATGGTAGTTTTAACCTTTACAGGGTTCCCAATTTTCCGGAACAGATTCACACCCAGTTCGCTGGCAGTCAATATTTCGATATCCCCATAGTTGAATAACCTTCCCCAGAACGATTGCATCATTTTGACATCATTCACTTTTTCTAGAGAGGAATCCGTGACGTTCTTGTTGATAATTCCCGCTACCTGAATGACTCTGCGGCTGGTAATGATGAACTGCTTGTTTGTCCACACCAAAATATCATGCACCATTCCAATGATTGGGAATAGAAGAATAACTCCACCCACTATCCATACCAATATGGCTAAGAACCCTGTTGGTATCAGGAAGATCAGTACTGCTGCTATGGCTGCACAAAAAACGAGTATCAAAACAACTTCCGCCAGAATATTCTTGAGCAATACCAGGCCATGCTGTCGGGTTACCAGCAATACTTCTTCATTATCACCAAGCATATTTTTTACATAACGGTTTGTCATGGATCCTCCCAACGGATTAATAAGATCACTCATTCGTATGCACTTCTTCATCCAAATGCAATTCTTCGATCATGGAAGAAATATCAACTTTCTTCACTTGTGGATATAGCAAATGCATGAGAAATTCACGGTTGCCTTTTGGTCCCACTATGGGAGAAATGATCAATCCATGAATACTATATCCATGGTCCTGTGCACTTTGCAGCACATCCTCCAACACCTGCTTATGTACCTGTACATCCCGGATCACGCCTTCGCCTTTTGCGCTTTGTTTTCTGCCCGCCTCAAATTGTGGCTTGATCAAAGCGACCACATGCCCAGGCTGCTCTCCATACCATTTTGGAAAAACATCCCAGAATATCTTTAAGGATATGAAAGACGCATCAATTGTGATCAATTGAACTGGCTCATCCAACTTTTCGACATATCTGGCATTGGTGCGTTCCATCACCACCACGGCCGGATTTTGCCGCAGAGACCAGTGTAATTGCCCATACCCTACATCAATCGCATAGACTTTCTTCGCACCATGTTGAAGAAGGCAATCGGTAAACCCACCAGTAGAGGAGCCTACATCTGCACAATTCCATCCAGAAATATCTGCAAGGTTAAATGCCTGGATTGCTGCTTGCAGTTTCTCCCCTCCCCTTGAAACAAAAGGAGCCTTTTCTTTTAACCTGATCTCGGATCCCGACAATACTTTCTCAGATGGTTTTACAATCATTTCGCCATTCACCAGCACCTGACCAGCCATGATCAATCGCTGTGCAAGGCTGCGGCTTTCTGCCAGCCCAAGCTCGGTAACGAGAATATCCAATCGCTCTTTTTGCATCGCCTTCATTTTACAATACAACCTTAATTTAAACGCAAATGGTCAAATTTTCATCGCAAATACATAAACTAATTTGCTTTATTGTACGCCTTCCTGGAAATGCATCTATGATATATTTAATCCAATATGGAAAATTCATGTAAGGGGTAAGGATTTTATGCTGAAAGCACTCATTAAGTCCATGCGACTTCGACAATGGCCTAAAAACCTGTTCGTAATGGCGGCAGTAATATTTGATGGCAAATTAACGAATTTTAAAGCGTTAATGATCACTTTTGCCGGGGTGTTGATCTTCTGCTTGATCTCAAGTAGTGTGTACCTGATCAATGACATTCGTGATGTTGAATATGACCGAAACCATCCTGTAAAGAAATTCCGGCCTATAGCTTCAGGGAAATTACCAATTAAAGTCGCCTTAATTGCCGCCATTGCCCTGCTTGTGATCAGTTTCCCCTGTGCATACTTGCTTGCTCCGAATTTCGCCTTTGTTGCTGTAGCCTACTGCTTCATCAACCTTTTGTATTCAGCTTACCTCAAGCACGTACCCCTGATAGATGTTTTGATCATTGCAGCTGGTTTTGTGCTCAGAGTGGGTGCGGGTGTTACGCTGATCAATGTCCAGCGTTTCTCGCCATGGTTGTATGTGGTGACCACATTACTTGCGTTATACATTGGTTTTGGAAAACGCCGGGCTGAGCTCAATTTACTTACTACCGAAGCAAATAATCATCGAAGGGTTTTAGATGGTTACTCAATACCCTTCCTTGATCAATTGATCACGATCGTTTCCAGTTGTACCATTCTGGCTTACAGCCTGTACACTTTTTCAGCGCCAAACCTACCGGCCAACCATGCCATGATGTTGACCATACCGTTTGTGATGTATGGCATTTTCCGGTATTTATATCTGATCCAGATAAAGGGAGAAGGTGGCGCTCCTGAAGATCTTCTCCTGACAGATCGTCCCCTACAGGTAACCATCTTCCTTTTTGGTCTGGCAGTGTTACTCGTTTTTTATGTGGTTCAATAATTATGCCTGCTGTTAGTGCTACTGCATCTGCAAAGATCATATTACTCGGCGAACATGCGGTTGTGTATAACCAGCCTGCTATTGCGGTACCTGTCTCTGATGTACGAGCCAGGGTTGCTATCCTGGCAAATCCATTGGGGAAATCCGGTGAAGTAGAGATCTTCTCAAAGCAGATCGGACTGCATTCCATGTTGGAAAACCTCCCTCCAGAGCACGCTTTCCCACGGTTATTCCATAGCTTCTTAAATACTTCTGGAGTTGATCATCTTCCTTCGATGCAGATCCATATTTCTTCTGATATTCCAGTTGCATCAGGAATGGGTTCAGGTGCAGCCGTCTCGGTAGCAATGCTGAAAGCTCTATACCAATTCTCTGGTTTGGAAATAAAGCCTGAACAGCTTTCAACGATCGCTTACGAAGCAGAGAAAGCTTATCACGGCAACCCATCCGGGATAGACAATACGGTTATTGCCTACGAAACCCCTGTTTATTTCATTCGTGATCAACCTGTCACCTTTCTGCAGGTGCCAAATAAGTTCTCACTTCTTATTGCTAATAGTGGAATTCCTGGTAAAACTATCGAAACTGTCAGTGCAGTTCGCCAGCGTTACGAAAATGAACCAGAAACAATAAATGTGATCATGCAGCAAATTGGTGACCTGGTTCAACAAGCAAGATATTATCTTGAGAATGGTAACCTTGAAGGTGTTGGCGATACTTTCAACCAAAATCATCTTCTTCTACAAAAACTGGGCGTCTCCATCCCTGAGTTGGATAACCTGGTTAATGCTGCGTTGAAAGCAGGTGCAATGGGTGCCAAACTTTCTGGTGGTGGCGGAGGAGGCAATATTATTGCATTAGTGGACGAAACCAGGATTGCTTCTGTTGAAAAGGCATTGACCCTTGCTGGTGCATCGCAAGTGTTTGCCACAGTCGTAAGAAGCACGAGCGAAGAAGGATAACATGCTTACATTTTTAAAACTTGGTGGTTCTCTAATAACAGATAAAAACAAACCTTCCTCCGCACATGTTGACCTTATTCGACGTATAACTCAAGAAATTGCTCACTTTCATCAACAGAATCCACGATCACAACTACTTATCGGACATGGTTCAGGTTCTTTCGGGCATATCCCTGCCAATGAATATGGCACTCGATTGGGTGTACACACACGAAACCAGTGGTCAGGTTTTTCGAAAGTCTGGTTGGAAGCCCGTACTTTGAATCAAATCGTAGTCGAGCAGTTTGCCATCACTGGATTGCCAGTAATTTCACATGCACCTTCTACTGCCATTACGACAGAGAATGGCAGGATCATCAATTGGGATGTCTCCACACTAAAGCAGGCATTACAAGCTGATCTCATTCCGGTTATTTACGGCGATGTGATCTTTGATCAAGTTCTTGGTGGCACAATTCTTTCGACGGAAGAACTTTTCTATTACCTTGCCAATATTTTCCACCCCGAGCGCATCCTCATCGCCGGTATTGAATCGGGAGTATTTTCTGATTACCCCCAAAATGAACAACTCATACGTGAAATAACTCCAACTACCTATTCATCGCAGCAAGCCCTGATCCTGGGTTCATCTGCTGTTGATGTAACAGGTGGGATGGCCGCAAAAGTTGAAAACCTGGTTGAACTGGTCAAAGATCAACCTGGCATACAGGCATGGATATTTCCTGGGATCGAGCAGGATTCTGTATATCAGGCATTATCAGGTAAACCATCAAGAGGAACCTGGATTCACTATTAGGAGGGCACTATGTATACCCGACAAGAACTGGAAGAAATGGAAGAGAAGAACCTTGCCCCTTATGCCACCCTCTGTAAAAATACACATGGCAGGTTATTCCCGGATAAAGAACCTGATTATCGAACCTGTTTCCAAAGAGACCGTGACCGAATTCTACACACCACTGCCTTCCGCCGGCTCGAGCATAAAACACAGGTCTTTATTACATACGAAGGCGACTATTACCGTACCCGCTTAACACACACTCTTGAAGTTACCCAGATCGGTCGTACCATCGCCCGTGCTTTGGGAGCAAATGAAGACCTGACGGAAACCATTTGCCTGGCACATGACCTTGGGCATCCGGCTTTTGGCCATTCAGGAGAGATCACATTAGCCCGCTTGATGAAAGATTACGGCGGATTTGATCATAACAAGCAGTCACTGCGGATCGTTACTGAGCTGGAAGAACGCTACCCAAATTTCCCTGGTTTGAACCTTTCGTGGGAAGTCCTCGAAGGGATTGTGAAGCATGAAACCGAATATGATATCGCAGATGCTCGAGCTTTCAACCCTGAGCTTCGAGGTCATCTGGAAGCTCAAATTTCTAACGCAGCCGATGAACTGGCATACACCGCTCATGACCTGGATGATGGTCTCCGTTCAGGAATGATCATTCCACAAATGCTACAGGGGATTGACATCTGGGTGCTCCTTACCAGTGAACTGGGAATAAAAGATTGCCAACTGGATGATCTTACCCGCCATCAACTGATCCGTGAGCTTATCGGAATGGAAGTATCTGACCTGGTTGCACAAACAACCGAAAACCTACGACGGAGCAGAGTGAAATCAGCTCTGGAACTTCAAAAACTGGACCACAATGTTATTTCATTCAGCGAACCGATGCATACACGCAACAGGCAATTGAAAGATTTTCTTTACTCCAGGCTCTATCGCCATTATCGCGTGGTTCGAATGGCAGTCAAGGCAGAAAGGATCATCACAGAGTTATTTCACGCTTACCAGGATGAGCCCACTATCCTGCCTCCGCACATTCAGGAACAATCACAAGAGCGAGGTCTCGAGCGGACTATTTGCGATTACATTGCCGGCATGACAGATCGGTTTGCAATCGAAGAGCATCAGAAACTATTTGATCCAACCCTGCTTCCCTGATACATGGTACAATTTCGCAATCAAAATTAAGGTAGAAATTCATAATAAAACTCATAATGAGTGTTCAGAGGAATTGATTTGTTTATGACCAGTGAAGTTCATTACTTGACCCGCGAAGGCGCAGAAAAACTTAAAACAGAATTGGAAGAATTGAAAGGCCCGGCTCGTTTGGAGCTGTCAAAACGGCTGCGATCTGCCATTCAACAAGGCGACCTTTCAGAGAATGCAGATTACTCCAAAGCTAAAGAAGACCAGTCCTTTTTAGAAGGTCGGATTCTTGAACTTGAAAGTATCCTCAATAATGCCAAATTGATTGATGATCTGGAAATTTCTACCGATTATGTAGGAGTCGGAAACCGGGTTACCATTCAAGAAGAAGATTTCCCCGAGGAAACGTACTTTGTTGTAGGGCCAAAGGAAGCAGACCCGGTAAATGGTCGAATTTCTCATGAATCGCCCATTGGTAAAGCACTCCTGGGTCATAAGATTGGCGAAACAGTAGC
>JBDKSY010000421.1:0-2165 GCA_039680395.1 Anaerolineaceae bacterium
TTCTTTGAACTGTCACATCAAATCAGATTTTACGAATAATAAATGGCTCGAATTGGACAAGGAACCTGCCGGGGATCTGTCCCTCAAGGATGATATGATCTGTTTTATGGGTGGCTGTTTTCACCTGTCCGTAGTCATAGAAAAGGGAAATGAGTTTTCCTTCTTTATAAGGTAATTTTACCGTGACTTCATTGTAAAACTCATAAAGATGAGTTTCGATAGCAGTCAGCAGTGCATTCAATCCTTCTCCCGTACGGGCTGATATCGCATAGGCGTCTACTGATTCTGCCAATGCATCCTGTGCGGCGGCGGGATCGGGTAACGTGTCTATTTTATTCAATGCAATAATTGTTGGAATCTTCCCAGCATCAATTTCATCCAGCGTTTGTTGAACCGCCTGCATCTGTGCAGGGGAATTAGGATGGGTCAAATCAACAATATGCACCAGCAGATCGGCACTACTGATCTCTTCCAGTGTTGCCCGAAAAGCAGCTACTAATTGGGTGGGGAGCTTTTGTATGAAACCTACGGTATCGGTGAATAAAACAATATGATTTCCAGGCAGGCACACTCTTCGAGTAGTCGGATCCAAAGTGGCAAATAATTGATCTGCTACATAAACATCAGAACGCGAAATTTTATTTAACAACGTTGATTTGCCCGCATTGGTATACCCAACAAGGGCAACCACGGGTATCTGGGTTCGTTGGCGTTGTGTGCGGTAGCGCTGACGATGTGCTCGTACTTCTTCCAGTTCCTCTTTAAGGGTGCTGATCCTTTTCCGAATTTCGCGGCGGTCCACTTCCAGTTGAGTTTCACCGGGACCGCGTAAGCCAACGCCACCTACAGAACCGGCACGTCCGCCACCGCCACCTGCCTGTCTGGCAAGGTGTGTCCAGGCACGCGTCAATCGGGGAAGGCGATATTCATATTGAGCCAGTTCGACCTGAAGTTTTCCTTCACGAGTATTGGCATGCTGAGCGAAGATATCAAGGATCAGCGCTGTTCGATCAATCACCCGGACGTTGCTTCCCAGAAATTCTTCTATCTCTCGTAAATGCCGGGGTGAAAGTTCATTGTCAAATACTACAATTTGCGCCAATGTTTCTTCTACCAGAACCTGAACTTCTTCGAGTTTACCAGGTCCGATATAGGTATCAACATGCGGGTGATCAAGTTTTTGTGTGGCAATACCTACCACTTCAAGCCCTGCTGTTTCAGAAAGCAGTTCCAGTTCAGCCAGGGAATCCTCCAAGCCTAACAAAGTTGGTTCATTGCGCAGTTCAACCCCAACAAGGAAAGCACGTTCTCGAGGTGGAAGGACAGGTTCAGGTTGTTTCTTTGCCAAAAATCAACTCCTTTATAGCCAATCGCGCATTTTTTGCATGGCTTTCTTGATCATTCCGGTATCCTGGCCCAGAGAAATTCGGAAGTACCCCTCACCGCGGCTACCAAAATTACTGCCAGGAGTGGTAGATACACCAGCTTCAGTAAGAAGCCTGTCACAAAATGTGATTGAATCTGGGAAACCAGCGGGGTGCTTCGTCCAGATATAAAATGCTGCTCTGGGTGGTGTGGTTGGAATACCCATCTCATTGAGAGCACCGACAACAATATCTCTTCTTTCGCGATAGATCAGGTTACGAGCTTGCAACCATTCTTGATCACCCGTAAGCGCTGATTCACCTGCAACCATAAGGGGAATAAAGGTGGAAGTATCCACCTGGCTTTTAAAAGTATGTACTATACGGACAACTTCCGCGTTGCCAAGGAGGAATCCAAGACGCCAGCCAGCCATGTTGTATGTCTTCGATAATGAGTTGAATTCAACAGCAACATCTTTTGCACCCGGCACCTGTAAGATACTGGGAGGCCGATACCCTTCGAAGGTCACATCACAATATGGTGCGTCATGTGCCACCAATATTTCGTATTTACGGCAAAATGTAATGACCTCTTCAAAGAAGGAAAGCTCTGCAGTTGCACCTGTAGGATTGTTGGGGTAATTCAACCACATCAATTTCGCCTTTCGAGCGATATTTTCAGGGATATCAGTGAAATCTGGCAAATATCCCTTTTCAGCATAGAGGGGAAGTTCAAATATCTCTGCACCAGCAATGCGGGCACTAGAGCGATAAACTGGATACCCCGGATTGGGAATGATC
>JBDKSY010000422.1:0-2181 GCA_039680395.1 Anaerolineaceae bacterium
AAGACGCAGGACAATATCATCCAGCGTACAATTCAGGGAATTGGTTAGAACTTTAAGGGAGTGGGGGGTGTCCTTCGGGCATTCCCCCACTTGTAGTTAAAGTGAATAATAACAGAAGGGAGGTACAATCATGGCAAGAATGAGCAGAGAAAGTTTTGCAAAGGCAACAGGCGCATGTGGCCGGACAGCGGAGGAGCTGGAAAAAGAGAGCCATTCCGATCAGGTTCATGAGAAGAATTGTGGTGTATGCAAGCACTATCTGGAAAACAGCTATACAAGCGATGGAAGAGGCAGCTGTAGCATGTTGAAAGATGGTTCGGATATCACCAGCGATCCCCCGGTCTTTGTGCTGGATGGGAAAAACGGATACATGTTGAGAATCCTTACTGACGCGTCCAGGTGCAAATATTTTGAAAAAATGGAATTCATTGATCATGACGGCACGGAATGCAGCGATCCCATGTACCGTCGCTCGATGAGGCAACTCCAGGATAAGTAAAAATTCGTCGACCCAAAATAAAAAAGGAGGAAAATATGATAAAAATTCCTCGACTCAAACAAACAAAGGAGGGCAAAGATATGAAATGCGTAGAGTGTAAATTCGATGGTCCTATTGATAAATTCCGGTACCTGTACAATGCCCGGATTGATTCTTCGCTCACGTTAAGGCAGTGTCCCAATTGTCAGGCCTGGTTGGCCGCGGATGAACTGACTGGCGCAGTCAAACAGAAGGTAGGTTTAGGTGAAGCTCCCTGGGGCAAGTCGGCGGGTATTGAAGGGTTGGCAACAGATTGAGGATGAGACAAAGGATCGATTTTTAACAATTTGAAACTATCTAAGCTGATTACGCTAAGGTCGGTTAATCCTAATGGACCTGTAAACGTGAAATTCATAATTTAATAGGACACGACTGCCAATGAAAGCAGGCAAGATTTATTTTTATTATAGTTCATATGAACGTTTGGCTAAGGAAATTGAAGAAAAGGTTCAACGGGCAAAAACAATGTCAGGAAAGCGATTCTGGTATCTCAGGAACCGTATTCAACATTCAAAAGCTAAGACTTGATGATGGACCAGGAATACGCACAACTATACTTCTCAAGGGGTGTCCTCTGCGTTGCCTTTGGTGTTCCAACCCAGAATCGCAACATTCCTGGCCAGAACTCATTACTCACTTTCACCTTTGTCGACATTGCAATAGTTGCCTTAATATATGTGAGAAGAAAGCAATCATCACGCAAGAAATAGATGGCCAACTTGTACGAACAATCGATCGGAATAAGTGTGACAGATGTTTTAAGTGTGTATATCAATGCCCGACTCAAACGTTGAGAGTAGCAGGAGAAAAAAAAACAGTAGAAGATATCCTCAGCGTTGTCGAACAAGATCAAGACTTCCACGAAGCGACTGGAGGCGGAATGACAATCTCCGGTGGAGAACCGTTAGCTCAGCCAATCTTCACACTCGCTTTGCTTCAGGAAGCAAAAAGACGGAACATCCATACCGTGCTTGACACGTCTGGTATGACCCAGAAATGTATTCTTGAATCAGTACTCCCATTTGTCGATTTGATACTCTTCGACGTCAAGCATCTAGACTCAGACACCCATCGTAAGGCCACCGGGTATGGTAATAAAATAATCCTGGAAAATCTGCATTTTCTCGATGGTAAGGTGAACATTTGGATAAGAGTGCCTGTGATTCCAGGATTTAACGATGATAAAACCATTTTAACGATAGCAGAGATGTCTTCACATATGCATTCTGTTAAAAAACTCTGTCTGCTTCCTTATTACCAGTGGGGTTCAGGAAAGTACGCAGGTCTGGGGATGGATTACAGATTAGAAAATCTGTTAAGTCCATCATCTGAAAGAATGGAAAAAATTGCGCGGCAGTGCAGAAATCTTGCATCAGAGAAATTAGAAATATCTGTAAAATGAAGATGGAGTACATTGTACAGCTTAATTTTTGCTGGATTTCCAGACCACTTTGCGGTAAAATGAAGATGGAGTACATTGTACAGCTTAATTAATTAAGGCTAATAAGTTTATTTTACAAGAAATAAAGGAGGTTTTATCGTTATGGCACCTACAACAAGAAATAAAGTATTAAGGGATGAAACACACATCAAATCCTTGGGCCGTGTATCGGACATGAGATCGGTGAAGACTGGAATGAAGA
>JBDKSY010000423.1:0-6034 GCA_039680395.1 Anaerolineaceae bacterium
CAGGAAGGTGCGCTGGTTTCTTTAGAGTTCCTGGATAAAGTGGAAGCAATTTATCATGAACCCCAGGCTGAAGAATGGCGAATTTGTGCCCAAACCAGTGTGAGTTTAAAAGCCCTGGAGAACATGCTCAGGCTTAAGCAATTTCCCCGGTTGGAGAAAAGCGAAGATGCCTGGGTACAGAGCGAGTACCTGCGTTTTAAAAAGGATCCAGATGGATATTTTTACCCACCTGATCCAACGGAAATGAGCGCCTCGCTGGGCGGTTCAGTGGTAACCAACGCTTCTGGTGCGCGCACCTACCGGTACGGGCCTACCCGTGCATGGGTCAGGGGGATGCGCGTTTTTCTGGCAAATGGTGAATATCTGGATATTCCCAGGGGAAAATATTTTGCCTCTCCTGCCGGGCAGTTCATCATCTGGGATACACGGGGAGATGCAACTACGGTGACCATTCCGGATTACACCTTGCCAAAGACCAAAAGCGCAGCCGGGTTGTATACCGCTTCTCAAATGGATCTGATTGACCTGTTCATCGGATGTGAAGGGATATTGGGTGTTGTCACACAGGTTGAGTTAGCACTGCTGAAACGCGAAGAGAAAGTCTCGATCATCCAATTCCTTGATTCAGATGAACAGGCAATCCAGTTAACCCAAGCGCTGCGTTCTGAAAAACGATTGCGATTGGATTTTCTGGAGTTCTACTCGGGAAATGCCTTGAATTTGCTGCGAGAGCTGCAAAAGGCTGAACCATCCACTGTGGGAATGCCTGTCATCCCCGGCAACGCAAAATCCGCCATCTTCTTTGAAATGAGTTTTAATCCCCGTGCTGATGTGTTGGACTACAGTATTTTGGATAAAACGATTTCCAGTTGTGGAGCAGATCTTGCCAATTCATGGGCGGGATATGAAAGTAGAGAACTAGACAGGTTCAAGGTATTCAGGCACATGGTACCAGAGACCATCAATAGCATCATTGCAGAAAGAAAGAAACAAATTCCTTTACTCCATAAGCTTGGAACAGATATGGCTGTTCCTGATGAATATTTACCAGAAATGTGGCAGCTTTATAAAACAAGTTGCGAAAGATCACAGCTTGATTGGTGTGCTTTTGGGCACATTGGTAACAATCACATCCATGTGAACATTCTTCCTCGCAGCATGGATGAGCAGGAACGCGCTTTGGAGCTTTACCAATCTTTTGCCAGGAGAGTGGTGGAACTGGGTGGTTCAGTCTCTGCTGAACATGGCATTGGAAAGATCAAGGCGAAATTCCTGCGATTGATGTTTTCACCCGAACAGGTGATGCAGATGCAGAATGTCAAAATGGCACTGGATCCTGATGGATTATTCAACCCAAATGATATGTTCTCAGGGAAGGCATCGGAATGAAAATTGTTGTCTGTGTAAAGCAAGTTCCCGAAGTAACCAATGTTCAGGTTGATCCCGTTACCGGCACACTGATACGCGAAGGGGTGCAATCCATTCTCAACCCATTTTGTGAATATGCACTCGATCATGCTGTCAGGATCAAACGGGCAAACGAAGATGTGCACATCACTGCGATCACAATGGGACCTCCACAGGCGAAAAGTGTGCTGCTGCGCAGTATGGAACTGGGTGCGGATGAAGGTATTCTGGTGACTGACCGGAAATTTGCCGGGGCGGATACCTGGGTAACTGCCCTCACTCTGGCTGAATCCATCCGCTATGCAGTACCCGACTTTGACCTGGTACTGGTAGGCAAACAGGCGATTGATGGAGATACTGCCCAGGTGGGACCAGAAATTGCGGAAATCCTCGGGCTTCCACAGATCACGTACGGGGTCGAAGCAATGTTGAGCACCAATAAAAAGCAGATCCGGGTGAAGCAAGAGGTGGAACAAGGATACGAAATCCTTGAAGCCCCTCTGCCGTCTCTGGTTTCTTTCAGCAAAGGGGAAGTCGTTCGCAGGGCGCCATCGTTTCGTGATGTTATTGATGCCCGTAAAAAACCTGTACGGATGATCTCAGCCAACGATCTGCCGCTTCGAGATGAGGAATTGGGGCTCAAAGGCTCTTTCACCCAGGTGGTGAAGGTATTTCCGCCACCTCAAAAGAAAAGCAACCAGTTGATCCAAAATGTCGAACCTGCTCAGGCAGCTCAGGAGATCTTTGAATTTCTCAAGGAAAGAAAATTTATCGCATGAGAAAGCACTTTGGAATGAAAGTATTGTCTCATGATGAAAATATTGGATTGGTGAAAATAACCGGCCAGAAAGTGGCTGTGCAATTTTGAAAGAGGACAGGTATGTTGATCATTGACCATAAACGATGCACTGCTTGCAGTCTATGTGTAAAGAACTGTCCGTTTGGGGCATTATCTTTCGAAGATGGTCTACTCAAGAGCAATGAACTGTGCACTTTGTGTGGAGCCTGCGTCAACATCTGCCGGTTCAAAGCTCTTGCTATCGAGCGAAAACAGGCTTCCAAAGAAGAACTGGCTCAATACAAAGGGGTATATATCTGGATCGAGATGGAAGAAGATCAGGATACCGCCCATCCGAAAAAGGTGGCACTGGAATTGCTTGGTAAGGGGCGTTATCTGGCTGACAGGCTGGGGGAAAATCTTGTTGCGGTCGTGTTGACTGGTTCAAAACCTTGTAGTGTAGAGATGCTCGGTCAGTATGGGGCAGACAAAGTCATTTTATGCCAGCATGACCTGCTGACTTCTTATTCAACGGATGGATTCACGAATGTCATGGCTGCAGTGATCACTGCCAAAAAGCCAGCCGTAGTGTTATATGGGGCAACACCTCACGGCCGTGATTTTGCTCCCAGGGTAGCCGCTCGCCTAAAATTGGGATTGACCGCCGATTGTACCGGATTGGAAATTGACGATCAGAACCAGTTGGTGCAGACCCGACCTGCATTTGGTGGGAATATCATGGCATCCATCATTACACCGTATAACCGGCCACAGACTGCCACGGTGCGTCCTAATGTGTTCAGTGTTCTGGAACGCGACCCGAATCGGATGGCGGACGTCGAAGTTTTTCCGGTCACTTTAAATCGGGCGGCCATCCGCACCAGGGTAGTGGAGAAAGATTATTTAGAAAACCAAAATGCGGTCAGCATAGAAGATGCCAGAGTGATCGTTTCTGGCGGCAGGGGGGTACAGAAAGCAGCCAATCTGGAAATGCTGCGCAAGCTGGCTGCACAATTGGGTGGGGTGATGGCTGGGTCACGCGCTATTGTGGAGCAGGGGTGGATCTCTCACACCATTCAGGTGGGTCAATCGGGTACTACGGTGGGTCCTGAGTTGTATATTGCCGCAGGCATCAGTGGTGCGATACAGCACGTAGTGGGCATGAGTTCATCGAAAACCATTGTGGCGATCAACAAAGATCCAGAAGCTGCCATTTTTAAGGTGGCTGACCTGGGAGTGGTGGGTGATGCACTTGAGATCATCCCTGCTTTGTCAGGATTGATCCAGAGAGACTCTACTGATCTACCCACTTAATCTGTCCATGGTAAATCTGGAATTTCACTGAAAAACAAGGGATGGTAGAACATGCAATTAAAAGCAGTATTTTTTGATGTGGGCGGAACACTGGAAACCTTTAATTCCACACCAGAGTCCTGGCTAAAAAGCATGGATAGTTTTCGCGAATGTCTTCAAAATGCAGGCATCCATCTGGATATGGATGACGTACAACTCTGTGAGATCATCTCTTCTGGGATTGCAACCTATCAAAAATGGAACCGTCAATCCTTTATCGAGTTACCCACAGTAGAAATCTGGACGAAATATGTATTCAAAGATTTGGGAATTTCCGAAGAATCCATTGCTGCCATTTCTGAGAAGCTCAGTTTTCTTTACGAAACAAAAGATTTTATGCGCAAATTGCGCCCAGAGATCCCTGAAGTGCTTGAAAAGATCAAGACTATGGGTCTTGCTATTGGTTGCATCAGCAATACGCAAAGCCTGACTCAGGTACCCTATGCACTCAAAAAATATGGCATTGATCACTATTTCAATCCTGTTGTTCTGTCATCTGCTTTTGGTCATCGAAAACCAGATCCATCTATTTTCTATCATGCAGCGCGACTCCTGAATTTACCTACAGGGAGTATCGTGTATGTAGGAGACAAGATCAGCCGCGACATTCTGGGTCCAATTCGATCCGGATTTCGATTGGCAATTCAAATACGGCACCCAAATAATGAAGAAGAGCCTGATGTTGGAGCAACTCCCGATGCAGTCATCAATAATATGCAAGAGCTTATTCCAATCCTTGAAAATGAGATCGGAAAAGATAAGCAGAGCATGCAACATGGAAAAGAGCGCAAAATAAAGGGGATTTTTTTCGATGCTGGCAATATCCTGTACCATAAACCCCATAAAGGGATGAATATGAAACGGTTCCTCTCAAAGCATAAGCTACATGCCGAGTTGGATGTGCGGGAGGAGAAAAGGAAGCTGAAAGACCTGGCATTCCATGGAACAATTGACCGTTTTGAGTTTTACGAACGTGTCATCCGTTTATATGGTGTTACTGATCCAGATATCCTGGCTGAAGGCATAAACGCGATGGTTCGTGATGCTACTGCCGTTGAGATCATCGAGGGAGTGCCAGAAACCTTGAAAGCATTAAAGAAAAAAGGATTCATTTTGGGTATCATTTCTGACACTGCTACCCCCATACAGGTCAAACTGGATTGGTTTATGAAAGCAGGATTTGGAAATATTTTTGATTCATTCATCAGCTCAAAAGAAATTGGAACCCGAAAACCTGCATCGCTGATCTATGAAGAAGCATTTCGTAAAGTGGGTTTGAAAGCCGGTGAAACGGTTTTTGTAGGGCACAAAGCTTCGGAATTAAAAGGGGCGCGCACGGTAGGGATGGCGACCATCGCGTTTAACTATGATAAAAATGCAAAAGCCGATTTCTATATCGAGAAATTCGCTGAGCTGTTGGAAGTCAAAATCCTCAATGGATAAATAGTATTACATATTTCAATAAGAACGGATATCCACTCTTCAGGATATCCGTTCTTCATTTTTTAAACTAAGAATTTTTCTCTGACAAGCGCTCCCTCCAGGTATGGATGGCCTGTGTGTGTATGGGATAATGAGCGTAGGTGTCCAAGCGGACTCTTTTTTGAATGCGGCTGCCTGAACGAAATTCTTCTTCAGGAATGGTTTGCAGATACTCAATAAGTTGTTCATGTACATTATTCAATCTTGTGAGAATTTCAGCCAGGGTGAGAGTGCGTTTCTGTTCGGTCATCAATGCGTTGAAGGCATCAATTCCTCCGTACATATCCGAATAGCGTGGTAGTCGCCCGCCTTTCAAGATCACGGGTAAATACTTCAGAGCTTCTTCTTCCCAGGTATTCACATGTGCAATGATATCTTTTACTGACCATTCACTGGTCACCCCGATTTGTCGCATCTGCGTTTCAGTCAACCCGGTGAACGAATCGTTGAATTCACGCCATGTCTGATCAATTTTATCCAGAACCTGTTGTCTTTTCATGGAAATCACCCGTGGAGAGGATTTTTTTATCACCGATCATCATGCAATGAAATTATAGAGCAAAATGCTTCACAAGAGTTTCTCTTTCGAGATCCTTTTTGCTGACAAGTGGCAATTTAGTAAAAATATGACATTTGTTACTAGTAAAAGAATTTCCAAAAATTTATTATTTATATTAACTTTTCAATCCAATATTTGATGCTATCAACAATTTTATCGGAGGTTCCAATGCCTATTGACAGACGTTTTCCAGGAACAGTTTTGATCAAAAATATTGGCCCCCTTGTATCAGGTGATTTCCACAAGGGAATACTGGATGCTGATTCTATTATTGTAAAGAACGGCTTTATCACAGAGATTGGCAAGAAATTGAGCTCAGCGGGAGCTGACCATGTGATCGACGTGGACGGTATGGTTGTCTGCCCGGGTTTCATTGACCCCCATGTTCATAATACCGTAGATGATTATGGACCAATGACCCAGACGGTCAACTGGATGGAATGTTATTTGTGGTA
>JBDKSY010000424.1:0-5595 GCA_039680395.1 Anaerolineaceae bacterium
ATTAATAATATTCCTATTTTTCTGGCCCAAAACTCTTGTTTTCGAATTCGCGCAGTTGATTGACGATCAACGTGATATCCATAGCAGTGTTGAAAGATTTAACACGAAGGTCAGCGATGGAACCAGCCAGCCGTGTAGACACACTGGAATATAATTCCGGGTCTGCGGCTTTTATTGCAGTCTCCAAACCTGCCAGCCGGGTCTGCGCGCTTTCCAGGCTGGCGCGTGCAGTATCAAAGCTATCATCAGCAATATAATACTTGGCTTCCATGAGGTCGTTGAGCAAGCGCATCAATTCCAGATGATTCTGTTCTTTGGCTAACTGGTCGGTCGTTTTGATCAACTCCGAATTCAAGCGGGAGACCTCTTCATATTGGGCAGTCAGGTCTTTTTGAGCCTGAGTATTTTCAGCTTGCAATGCGTCAAATTCCGCATTCCGTCCCTGCAATACCGTCAGGGTAGGGCGGTAGAGGAAGAAATACATCACCCCAACGCCAATCGCCAGGAACACCAGGGCTACAAAAAAAGCCGTGCGCATGCGGCGGTTGAACCTTCCAAACTTCGTCTCTGGGTTATAAAGCCACCGGTGAAAGCGTTTGAAGAGACCAGGCTTTTTCGGTTGTGCGGCTTCTTCACGGCCAATAGACTCCTTGGTTTCGGGCTGCTCAATATTTTCGGATTTCTGCTCGTCTTCTGACATAATTCCTCCAAATTCTGATCAAATAATTTATCTTACTGTTTTGTCTTTTCTGCGCCAGATCGTCCATGAACATGGTATGGCAAGGGGATGTAATCTGCCGCAGGGCGATGGGTGGTTGCTTGAGGATACAGGTTCATCAACTGATAAACTTCCTGTGGCATGTCGTTATTCACCTTGATACCCAGCTTCTGTGCTTCCTCTACGGTAATCGGGTAATCATGGGTCCATTTTCCCGAGGATAACTCATCTGCCAGAAATGCTGCCTGCTTTTCGGTATAGGTAGTACAGGTGATCTTCTTGATCGTGTTTTTTACCTGCTGGATGGCTTTACGAGACATATCTGCCAGGATGAGAGTCTCATCATCAACTTTCGATGCTTTCTTCTGGTCAACCGCATTCAAGATAGAAGCAGCCGGGTACTCCCCGATTTGTGGGTCAACCGGACCCAGCACCGCATTTTCATCCATCACCACTTCATCTGCTGCCAGCGCCAGCATGGTGCCGCCTGACATGGCGTAATGAGGGATGAAAACAGTCACCTTCCCCTCTCGGCAGGCAAGCGCATGTGCAATTTGCTCGGTAGCCAGCACCAATCCGCCAGGGGTGTGTAAGATCAGGTCAATCGGTATTTGAGGGTCTGTCAGCTTGATCGCACGAAGCAGTTGCTCTGAATCTTGAATATCTTGATAGCGTGCCAGGGGAAAACCAAGAAAATTCAGCTTTTCTTGACGGTGGATGAGGGCGATGACACGTGACCCACGCGCTTCTTCCAGTTTATGCATTACTTTCAACCTGCTGGCTTCCAGCATACGCTGACGAATAAGGGGTACCAAGGCAGCTATGAGTAAAAATATCCATAATAAGTTTAAGAATTCCATTATTCGGTTTCCTCCTTACCAGGGGTAATATTCATCTTTATGCCAGGCAGGTTTACGCTTCCCCAGTGTGAAGAACCATCCCATGACCAGACCAAACAGAAACCCACCAATGTGTGCCCACCAGGCAATTCCACCGGAAGCGCCAGTGCCAGTGATGGATAAAATCCCCGAAAAGAATTGTGATGCAAACCAGAAACCCAGATAAAGGATGGCAGGGATGTCAACAAACCAGGGGATAAAACCTAAAGGAATGAACGTAACAACTTTTGATCTTGGAAAAAAGAGAAAATACGCACCCATCACAGCAGCAATTGCACCACTTGCACCCAGCGAAGGAACGGTACTCCCAAAAGACAGCGTTGCCTGCAGGATGCCAGCCGCAATACCACCGAAAAGATAAAAAATCAGGTAGCGGAAAGAACCCATACGATCTTCCACATTATCCCCAAAGATGACCAATACCCATAAATTGCTGATGACATGCATCCATCCACCGTGCAAGAACATATGCGTCACCAGTGGATACCAGGTAAACGGATTGCTCAGATCCAGTTTAGAGGGTACCAGGGCAAAAGTGTTGATGAATGAGTTCAATTTAGCTTCGGGCATGCTGATTTCAATAAAGAAAACCACCGCATTCACCGCTACTAGAAGCAAGTTTATGATCGGAAATGAACGAGATCGAATCGTGTCACGGATGGGAAACATTTTATTGCTCCGTTTTTAGTATAACATTCAGAGACCAATCTTTATTAAACCTGGTTCACTCATTGGCTTTTCACGAGAAGATCACCCAGATGAGCGCCAAACCAGAAGCTGCCAGAACCATCCATGTTTCTACACCCACACCAGCAAGGTAAAGCTGCACCGCACCCATGAAGAGGGCAGCAAATATCACCGCACCTGCCAGTTTCCTTACTGACCGGTTCAGCCGGAAGAGCTGCTTTTTCCCTTCCGGATCTTGCACACGTAATTCTCCCTTTTCGATCCGACTGAAAAGCCGTTCCGTTCTTCCTGGTAAACTGATAATAGTTTGAAGAACCTTTTCCACTTCTTTAAGGACCGTCTGCACTTTTCCCTTGCCTTCGGCTGCCACCAGACGGTCAGCGTACGGACCCAACCCCAACCACAGGTTGAAGTCGGGATTCAACCCTGTGCACAAACCGGAAAGGATGCCCAGACAGCGCACAAACAGCACCATGTTTTCGGGTGCCTGGAACGGAAGATCATACAAAACCTCGCCAAATTCCTGTACGAACTGGTGGGCTTCTTCGGGATGCATATCCATCATTTCGGAGGTGGATTTTCCCCAAAACCGTTCGAAAAGACTATCTCCCATTTGCTCCAGCGTTTCAACATCAGCACCAGGCAACAATATTCCCATCAACTGGTAAGCATGGATGATGCGTTTGGAATCCTGCGTTGCCAAACCGATCAATCCTTCCCTTAACCCATCAAACAGGTTGGATGGGACTCTGCCTACCATGCCAAAATCAACAAATACCAGCTTCCAGGTGCGATTTGTCCGCGCTTCATCACCAGGTTCCGGAAAGACGAATAAATTACCAGGATGCGGGTCTGCATGGAAGAAACGGTCTTCAAAGATCTGCTTGAGATAAGTATCAAACAGGCGGTCAGCTACCTCTGCCCGGCTCACCCCTGCGGCGTCAATGGCTTCATAATCGGTGATCTTGATAGCCTGTACATCTTCAAGGGTAAGTACCCGCCGGGTAGTGCGCGTCCAGCACACCTTCGGAACCCAAATTTCAGATTCATCCGCAAAGTTCTCTGCAAAAGTCTCTGCGTTTTTCCCTTCAGTGAGGTAATCAATTTCTTCATGTAAAGAACGGGAGAATTCTTCCAGTATCACCGGCACATTGGCACGCTTGCTGATCGGTTTGTAGTACATCAACCAACGCCCCACCATACGCAGAGCATTGAGATCCACCTCTACCAGTTTTTCGATATCAGGTCGCTGGACTTTCACCACCACAGACATACCATCGCAGGTTGCATCATTGCCTTCGCCAGAGAGAAGACGCGCACCATGTACCTGACCAATAGATGCAGAAGCGCGGGGCTGAATATCGAATTCTGCGAACAGGGCTTCCAGGGATTCACCAAATTCGCTTTCTACTACTTTACGGACATTCTCGAAAGGTTCGGGGGCTACTTCATCCTGCAACCCTGCCAGCTCATCGGTGATATCGGATGGCAGTACATCCAGTCGCGCAGAGAGGAATTGACCAACCTTGATCATCACTCCACCCATTTGAATTGCAAGCACCCTGAAAGATACCGCAGCCTGGCGCATACGGCGTCGCAAGCTGCGCCTGCCCAGTTTGCGTAACCCTATTCGTGGCAGCAGGATATCCCACCACAAGAAGCCCAGTAACATCCTGGCAAAGAAACCTAGAATACGTCGGTATCGCGCTTTGTACATGATTTAAGATTATAGCACCCTGATCCCTCGAATCTCTCTTCTTGTTCATCCTTCACTACTTCCCGTGTATAATCACTTTCATGGATCCCATTCCTCAAGAGTCGGCAAATCGTCAGATCGCGCGCGCAGCAAGCACCGTGATGGTGGCGATTATTATCAGCCAACTGGTGGGATTGCTTGCCAAGAGCCTGACAGGTCAGGCATTTGGTACATCTGCCGAAAGTGAAGCTTTTTTTGCGGCCAACCGCTTCGCTGAAATTTTATTCAATCTGGTGGCTGGTGGAGCATTGGCTTCTGCCTTCGTCCCCACTTTCACCGGGTTATTAGCCAATAAAGACAGACCTTTAGCCTGGCGTCTGGCGTCTTCGATCTTCAACCTCATCAGCATCATTCTGACAGTCTTCAGCATACTCTCGGCAATCTTTGCTCCGTGGATCGTCAACCATATCCTTGCCCCCGGTTTTGCCAGTGTTGACCCTGCAAAGGCCCTGCTTACAGCAGAGCTGTTACGCATCCAATTGATCTCATCGGTCATCTTTGGCATCAGTGGCTTGTTGATGGGTATTCTTAACGCGCACCAGCATTTCTTACTCCCCGCCCTGGCTCCTTCTATGTATTCTTTAGGCTGGATCATTGGAATAGTAGTTCTTCGACCAACCATGGGCATTTATGGCCTGGCATGGGGTGTGGTCATTGGCTCAGCCATGCACTTGCTTATCCAACTCCCAGGCTTTTTCAAACTGCCTGAAAGAAAATATCATCCATCACTGGGATTGAGTATGCCCACAGTTCGTGAAGTAGCCCGATTAATGGGTCCGCGACTGTTGGGTGTGGCAGTGGTTCAATTGAATTTTTGGTTGAACACATATCTCGCTTCACTGCAGCCCGAAGGCAGCCTGACTGGGATCAGCCTGGCATTTCCCCTCATGCTCATGCCAGAAGCAGCCATTGCTCAATCCATGGCCATAGCCGCCTTACCTACTTTTTCAGCACAGGTAGCTTTTGGAAAAAAAGATGAAATGCGTGCTTCGCTGGCTGCCACCCTGCGCAGTGTATTGCTTTTAGCCATTCCAGCTTCGTTGGGACTGATCTTGTTGCGGAAACCCCTGGTTGCGCTGGTTTACCAGTACAATGCATTCGATAGTGCTTCTACACAGCTGGTTGCCTGGGCACTTCTCTGGTATGCGGCAGGTCTGGTAGGGCATTCGGTAGTAGAAATTATCAGCCGGGCATTTTATGCACTGCATGACACAAAAACTCCCGTATTCGTTGGAGTGGGTGCCATGACACTCAATCTTGTATTTAGCCTGGCTTTCACCAGAATTTTTAGCACCATCGGATGGATGCCACACGGCGGGCTTGCACTGGCAAACAGCCTGGCAACATTTCTAGAAATGTTCGCTTTACTGATCTTCATGCGCCGCAAGTTAGGCGGGTTGGAAGGCAAAGCCATCTGGCGAAATGTAGGATTGGTTAGCCTGGCAACAGTGATCATGGCAGCCGCGTTGTTTGGCTGGATGCAGGTGGGACAAAATATGCACCCCGCCATTCAAACTCTCGGCGGGGTTGCAATT